>JAUIJG010000546.1 GCA_030431355.1 bacterium | reverse complement strand
CGCAATACCTTCCTAACCAGTAGTCTCTCTGGGTCTCGGAAGCACACATGGAAAAATCGGCATGAACCATATGATTTTCGAGCACTCTGTGCATTAATCTATAGCTGGCAGATCCTGCCACCGGATCATCCTTGTACTGAACAAGTACAGCAAATAGGTAAGGGTCATAAAGATCCACAACAAGATACTTGCCCAACTCCGCCAGCCGGGGAAAAGGCTTAAGCACATTCGACTGGACAATGAGTATGTCGGCCTTCATCGCCTCACTATACAAAGAGCTTTTAGACAGACCTGTCAGCACTTTGACAGGCACACCCCCAAGAGCGCTCGAATCCGAAGTCAGCTCTTTGTCCGGCGCCACGGCAACCGGACTGGCCATAACCACGTCGCATTCATCAGCCAATTGCTTGGCCAACTCCAGACATCGAATCGCTGGACCAGCCATAGTCTTAGATACAGTCTCAAGAGTGACCAGAAGAATCCGGCGCCTGGTCTCATTTTTAGATTTAACAGAACTCACAAAATGTCCTTCTAAAAGAAAAGTTCGAATTACTAACTCGAATTCATCCTCAGCTTAAAAGCAATGATACCGCCATTTCAGCCACATCAGTCCGATCATGATGTGTGTCGAAATTATATACTGCTCAACAAATAGATTTGTTTGATTATGTATATCGCTTACAATAGACGACTGTTTTCAATAGGATACCTGAAGATAAGTGGCTGAAAAGAATATCGAACCATCACTGGTCTCTATCGTAATTCCGAACTGGAACGGCAAACGCTTCCTGAAAAGTTGCCTGGACTCCATTAATGAACAGAGTTATGGAAAGGTAGAGACATGGATTGTGGATAACGGCTCCTCCGACGGGTCAGTGGAGTTGCTCAAGGAATCCTATCCGGAAGTAAAATTAGTCTGTTTCGACCACAACACCGGCTTTGCTCCAGCTGTGAATGCAGGAATCAGAGCATCTTCAGGAGAATTCGTCGCTCTTATCAATAACGATACCATCGTTGATAGAGAGTGGGTAAAAGAGCTGGTGGAGGTACTCGGCACAAGACCGGAGCTCGGCTCCGTGGGATGCAAAATGCTGGGTTACGAGGATCCGGAGATTCTTGATGGGGTTGGAGACGGATATAGACGAGGCGGTTTACCGGGGAGAATCGGTCACGGGGAAAAAGATATCGGCTTGTTCAATAAAGAGCGTTATATTCTGGGAGCTTGCGGCGGAGCAGCCATGTACAAGCGGTCCCTGTTCGATGATATCGGATTGTTCGACGATGACTACTTCGCTTATTTGGAAGACGTGGATATGGCTCTCAGAGCCCAAAGCGCCGGCTACAAATGTCTTTATGTTCCCAGCGCCGTGATCTATCACCTGGGCTGTGGAACCACTGGTAGTGGCTACTCCGATCTGGTGGTCAGCCTCTCTGCCCAGAACAATCTGAACACCATAGTCAAGAATATTCCGCTTCAACTTCTGATCAAATTCATTCCCCATATTCTCTTCTGGCAGGCTTACTACCTGGCAGTGGTAATTGTCCGGGGAGGCAAGATCATTCCCTGGATTAAAGGGACATTCAAAGCAATCTTGATGATGCCTAAAATGCTCGCCAAAAGAAGAGAGATCAACAAAAAGCGCCGGGTGGATAACTCTTATATGGAAGCGATAATTGTTGAATCGGAAAATGACCTCCATGCGGCCAAGCAGCGCCTAAATCAGCAAGCGCTGGAAAAGAAAGAAGCGGTAACTCCTGGCAAGCCGCGGTCCTGAATAAGCCATAACTGAACCAGAACCAAATAGTTCTCAACTGGGAAGCATAGATTTTCTCTCTGTCTTATTGCATGAATTCGCAATCGGTCCGGTGGCGCTTTGCCGGGAATAAGGAGCAATTACCCCAGGGGTATTCCGTCAGTTTTCTACTTTTATTATGCGAAGAGGTTCCATAAGACCGGTCTATTGGAAACCCCTGTCCATGACGCTTGGCAATTGCCTGAACCGTACAGGGCAAAATAGCAAAGAGCAATAACAGTAGCGAAATCGAAGGAGAAAAATTAGTTTACATTAGCTCAAATCTGTTGACGGGAGAGCAGGAATTTCTGTAAATTGACCTTGTTCGTTACTGAGAATGATTTGCACGAAACGGCAAACTCCTTGTGAATCATTCTCGGTGAGCGAATTTTTGTTTTCTGTTCTCAACGAGCGCTTACTACAAAAGTCAAAACAGAAAAAAGCAGCTCGCACATATAAAAAGGAAGGCAGTTAAATCCAATGGCTAAAAGAAGAAGAAATCAACGCGGTCAATCCATGGTTGAGTACGCGATCGGAATCGGTGCAGTCGCTGCTCTCTGTATGGTAGCTCTGGGCTCTCTGGGTCATATTTGCGGCGACATGATCTACAACGTAGAGCACGCTATCAACTACGGCGGCTCCACCTCCAGCAGTCCTGGTAGAACCATTAATCAGTCAGCCACCCCCTGGGTACTCGACTAGTTAATTCCAGAACGGATCTTTAGAGAGGGGGCGAATCCAAAAGTTCGCTCCCTCGCTCTATTAAATAATGGATAAAACCAGCTTAATAAAACGGAAACGGTTTCCATTTCTACTAGAATACTATGATGCCAAGAACCGATAACAAACGAAAAAGAATAAGAAGCGAAAAAGGACAATCCCTGGTGGAATTTGCACTGGCTATTCCTTTTATTCTTTTGATCATCGTGGCAATCATGTATTTCGGCAGGGTCTTCTATATCAAGCAGACAGTCAGCCTTGCCTCCCAGGAAGGAGCGAGGGTTCTCTCCCGTATTCCGGACCTGGCCGACCCCGCCCGAAGAGAGTTCGTGGTCGGCTTCAGCCAGGACGGCACCCTCATCAACCCGGACTCGGTGGTCGCTGCCGCTCTGGGCTCTGCTCGCCTTCTTTCATCCCAGACAACCGGTGA
>JAUIJG010000545.1 GCA_030431355.1 bacterium | reverse complement strand
TGGAGATGGACTGTCCGTATCTTGGTCCTGATGCCACCGCGTAAACTTTGTTCTTGCGAATGTTGTAGGAGTAGAGTCCGAAGTTCTCCTGGGCCAGTGCGATTTGCCCTTTGATAGAGCCGACCGGTTTTTCCAGGACGATTGCCACCATTCCGAATAGCGCCACCAGCAGTAGAGCAAGTTCTAACGAGATCAGGTGTTTTCTTTCGGAAAGATTTCTATCGGTAGACATCTGTACTTAACCTATATAGCTGGCAGGGTTGTTTGGGTTGCAGTCCGGCCTTTGATCTGGCCATGACTATCTGATAGTGGGGATCCGAGGCTTCTCCGGGAAGAATTACCGCTCCTTTTCCGGAGCCCCTCACCATCAATCCGTCGTGAAGGGGATTCAGCTCTCTATATGAATGAATAGAATTGATCTCTTTTATGACCGTTACCTGGACATCGATGCTGTCGATTTCATCTTTCGAGATTGGCTCGTGTCGGTATTCTTTAGCGAGAGCATCCTCGGCAGTATAGATTACCGCCTTGACAAGATTCTCGTGAATTGGCTCCACAGAGCCCCAGCAAGCCCGGGTCTTGCCGTCTTTGTAAAATGTCACGAACAATCCCCGGGAGTGCTTGTAGTTCTCGGGGATTTGATATTCGACGGACATGCGGCTCAGCTTCCTCTTGTCTTTTCCGGCAAAATGATTTTTCAGCACCTCTTCGGCAATCATCGCCAGAGATGCATTTCGCTTCTCTACCTTCTTATCTACTGTTTTGCCGGCAAAATTATCGGGGGCTGCCTCTTCCAAATCATCTGCTTTGGAATAATTAACCGAAGCAGTCGGCTGCCCCGCATGACTGGCGGCGGCAAGCATAAGGATTACTGCAATTGCGACGATTAGAAGAGTTTGCATAAGCTCTCAAGAAAAGTGACGCCTTTCAGTCTATTATGAATGGACCCCGATAAGCCAGGGGAAATTAATAGTTGACCCGGTGTCAAAAGGTGGTCAAGAGTCTGTAAGATCATTCGAGCTGAAAATTCGAGTCGTCGACTAAACTTTTCATCGACCTTTAGAACTGATAGTGACCACATCAAGCAATCCAATATTATTCAGATAGATGAGTGAGAAGCCTGTAAATCCTAATCGCCGAAAGTTTATCAAGTCGATCCTTGGTCTTGGCTCTGTGTTGGAGACCAGTGCCCGTGCCAATGTTCCCGTCAAGCAGGAGGAGAAGTTCTTCTGGGCTGACCTCAGCACGGGGAATATCGGTTTTCCTACCGGTCTCGATGTGCCCATGGCAAGACCGGGTTCGGTCATGAAAGTGATTTCCGCTGCCGCCCTATTGGAAGAGGGCGCCCTTAATCCCAACGAATCCATTGAGTGCACCGGATTTTTTCAGCATCGAGAGAAAGGATATAAGTGTCCCCTGGCCCATGGCATGCTATCTGTGGAAGAGGCGCTGGCTCAGTCCTGCAATGTCTATTTTGCCAAAGCCTCCTGTCGTTTGGGCTCCCATACCCTGCTCGGCTATGCCGAAAAATTCGGACTGAACACGCCGATCTCAGATCAGCCCTCCGGCAGTTTTCCTGAGAGGGAATCGGTGGAAGATGATGTGGTTCCCTATTCCCTCGGTCTCAGCAAACAGGTGAAGCCTTCCGCTCTACAGTTGCTCCGGGTTGCCGCCCTGGTCGCCGGTGGTGGCAATGTTCCGTTTTTAAAGAGCGCCGAGAAGTTTGATCTTAAGGGTGAGGCATTTGAACTGAAGCTTTCCGATACTACTTTTGATTCCCTGGCGGAAGGAATGAGAAGGGCTGCTCGCTCCGGCACGGCCCGTCATCTTGATCCGGAAGACCGGCTGAAACTCGCTGTGAAGACTGGAACGGTGGGCCACGGCAAGAAGTTCAAATCCTGGATCATCGGCTTCTTTCCTTTCGATAATCCCAAACATGCCTTTTCATTATTCGCTCCGGTTGGTACCAGTCATGACAGCGCTGTGCCGCTAGCGGCCAGAAGGTTGTTGTCGGTGGAATGGCCATAGGGTATAGGCACAAAGAGGGCTCCGGACCCGCGACTAGAGTGTTCATGTCCGGGGTGATCTTTGCTATCATTCTTCTCTGTTTTTGTAACTGGCTTCCTGCTCTAGCGCTGCCTGAGCGAGTTAAAGTGAGGCTCTTCGAGGCAAGAGAGACAGTTCCCGAAGTGAAGATAAATGGAGTGGGGCGGATCGTTTCTCCTCTGGAAAAGCCTTTGCGATCACGAGAAGGCGGTTATTTGCTCAAGGTTGATGGTGGGCAAGTGGGGCTATATATGGTGTCACGTCAGGGGCGCGAAGGGAGCGCTTCTCGTTTGCTTAGAGTATTGCGTTCAAGTCGAATCATCCTTGAATCTGATGATCCCCGGGGGCTTGAATTGATTTTTCCTGGTCGTTCACTCTGCCGCTATTCAGGTGCTCTCTCATTCTCAGTCGGTCGCTCCGGTGGGCGAAACAGTCTCGATGTGGTCAATGATGTTTCCGTAAGGGAGTTTGTCTACGGCATCGTGGCCAGCGAACTGCCTCTCTCTTTCCACCCGGAAGCTAAAAAAGCCCTGGCCGTGTTGACGTTAACGAGGCTCGAATTTCTACCGGACAGAAGAGCCATAGGAGATTCCACCAAATCAGAACTCTATACAGGGTCTGGAAGGGTTACCAATTCTTTGAGGGAGCTTGTTGATCAGGTGTTTGGTCAAAGGCTCTACTTCAAGGGGCATCTGGTACTACCCTACTATCACTCCACCTGTTCCGGGGCAACCTCGGACGGGAAGGAGTTATTCCGAGGGAATGGCGAAGATCTCGGCTATTTGCAGGCTGTGAAGTGCGAACATTGCAAGAAGTCGCCGTTTTACGATTTCAAAACCGCTATCGTTCCGGGCAACAAAATAAGAACCCTCTTCAATGGGGCATTACCGGTGGTGCGC
>JAUIJG010000544.1 GCA_030431355.1 bacterium | reverse complement strand
CGGTGGCTGCCGCTACTCTCCAGGAAGACCAGGTCGCATCGGGCCTTGATGTGTCTCCAGATCTTGACTCCACCTCAAGTGCCGCAGCTACTTCAGGTCGAAACTGGTTATAGGCACCATAGACTCTCAGTTTGGACCAGGCGGTCTTGCGACCGGCGTCCTTAACAGTGCTCGTATAGCAAACTTTGCCCTGGGGTCTGAATCTAACTTTCTCCACCACCGGCAAATTGCTGGTCAGAATAAAGATATTTGAGTCGCCGTCACCGGTGAGTGACATCACAGCTTCTTGATTCGTGTGTTTAACCGGGACAAAAAAGGCTCGCTCGGGAAGGGGCTCCATCTGAATTTGAGTGACATCGCCTTCGGCATCACCGGTGAAAATCGAGTCACTACTTTCGTCATAAAACAGATGGTAGAAAGCTTCACTGGTCGCCAGATTCTTCGCATGTCCCGAAGGGTCAACCATATAAAGAGTTCCCGGTCCTGCGGTGGTGAAAAGGAGATTACCACTCTTATCGAAGGTGGCTCCGGTTACTATATGCGCTCCGGACTGATAGACCGCCCGGAAATTCCCGCTGGAATCCAGGGAGTATATATTTCCATTCTCTCCAGTGCCCACAAGCATCCTGGACTGATTTCTGGAATAGTTCAAAGAAGTTATGTGGGCTTGACCGGAATCAACCTTTCTAAGAAGGTTGCCATCGGATCCCACCACATAGATACGACCTTTGCCGGCGGTGCCGATATAAACGTTTCCGTCACCATCACAAGCCATCGCTGAGATTACCTTTTCCGGCGTTCGAAAGAACTCCCTTGCACCGCCGCCGGCTCCATCCAGAACCATGACCCATCCTTCCGGCACACAAGCGACATAGACTCTTCCCCCATGGGAAGCCATGGCAGGCACTATGGTTGTGTCCAGGGAAGCGACTCTGACAGGTTTATCAGTGCCTCCGGACCAGGAATAGATGTTCTTCGAGGTGGAGAAATAGAACTTGCCACCATCAGAGGTACTGGACCAGGCTCTAACATCCGAATCTACTTTGTGTTGAGGTCCTTCTTCAAACCCGGGGAACAAACGCCCCCAGCTGTCTATGGTGCAATTTTCCATCTTGCCTCCGGAAAAACTGGAGTCCGAAGACTGGTTCCAGGCCCGGACCAATCGGGTATGCACCCCTTTCAAATCACTGGCGAATGCGGTGCCGGAAGAGCTTGATGATCCGCCAGAAGAAGAGGTGGAGCTAGAACTGCTCGACTTCGCCATGGAGGAGATAACTTTCTGAGCCTGGCCGGTAATATACGAGGAACCGCTCTTACCTGCGCCTGACCCGGTACCACTTTCAAACCAGGAGGTCTCTTGAAGGTACGGTGACTTACGCTTCACTTTGAAGGCGACCACATGGGAGCCCGAGACGTAGCTATCGAGCGATTGAGTAAAACGCCTCTCCGCAGGAATTACAGCCGGACCTTTTGTATAACGGTCTGAGAAAAACAGCCTGGTCCAGTGACCGGGAGGATTCTGAATCACAGACCCCTCGATATGAATAGCCTGGCCTGGCAAAGCAAGCAGAGCAACCAGCTCATTGGAATTGGGAATTTCGAGTATTCTCTCCAGGCTCTGTTCCAAACTCTTCGAAGGTGGCTCGAAGAGTTTCATATTCTTTCTAAGCGATCTATAGGATGCACCACCAGCAACACCAACCATATAGTCACCATCCGGAATGTCCCGGGGGACTTCAAACTCGAATGCTCGTCTAAACTTTTCTCCGTTATAGGGATCGAGTACGCATTCGAAACGAACCTTGTCACCCGGCTCAACCACAGGATTCTCGACAATGACCCTGTCTATGGATGTGGACTTTTTGCCCACCGCAAACTTGATCTGAAGCTTGACACTCTCTATCTCGGCCTTCTTAAACCGGTTGTCGTAAACCTTTGAAACAACCGTGCTTACGTAGTTGACCACCGGATCAGTAAAAAATTTGAGCCCCAGAATCGACAAACCGGATGAGGAGCTGGCATAGCTTGCAAAATCTTCTTCCCTCTCAATCAACATGCCATCTTTCACTTTGATAGCACTCTTTAGATTCACGGTGTAAGGGTGAGAGGACTGAAAAGTCGAATCCATAGCCGACATGATTAGCGCTGAAACCAAATCGGAAGTGAAGTCGGGATGATTGATAACACTGGATTTGTATTGCTTGCGAAAGTGACGCTCGTCATCGATAACCGTGATTTCAACCGGAACCATACGGGCACTCTTGCCCAACTCGCCACCCACGGACCAGGGTCTATCGGCAAAAATTCGGCCCAATAACTTCAATGGTGATGAGAGCTTGAAACTGACAGAGAGGCTGGGCAAGATGTCGTGTATGTAGGCGGAGCCCATGGGGATATCGACCACTCCGGCTTCCATTAGTGGATGCCCGAAAGCAAGAACCCGGTTAGAAAAGATTCCTGTTACAGTGCCCGTGGCCACCGATGCGAAATCACCAGTGGAGAGCATTAAAGCCACCGCACTGCCGGGCACCAGTTTGTCGGCACCTTCTTTGTTGCGGCTATAAAGGGCGCCATTCAGCGCTCCGCTTCCCCCTCCCGAAACATCGAGACCGGCTTTACGAAACTTCTGCGCCAGGAAACCCTGGGCTCGCTTTGAAAAACCGGATAACGCGACAGGGGTGACCAGAGGCACCATTTTAGGAGCACCGGATGCAGTACTATTTGCTCTGAGAGCACCTCTGAACTTCTCGAGTCCATCTTCATCACCCCAATTGGAGGAGATATTCAACTCTTGATTGACTTTTCCCTGTAGACGAAATAGCTTCTGATCTCCCGGCTCTATGATGGCATTCGGGAAAGCCCATTTATAAGGATCTTCCGGATCATCAGAAGCAAACAAGCCTTGGAGGGTTACGGCCTCTTCTCCGGAATTATAAAGTTCAAACC
>JAUIJG010000070.1 GCA_030431355.1 bacterium | reverse complement strand
GTCAAAAGGCCTCTCCCGAATCAATTCCCCGCAAATAGCAAGCTCATTTACTCGACAAAAAGATCTTCCTGCCTCTCTCTGGAGAGGAATCGTGGCCATGGAGTCGGATGAATCAATTGATTCAGGACCGTCGCGGTACATCAAAAGTAAATAGGCTTTTCTCATCTCACGGACCTCGAACTGCTCGGATGATCATACTTATTGATTTGAGGCATAACAGGAAGGCCATAGCCACGTCCTTCTCCGGACATTCTCAAGGTTTTGTGCAAAGTCTCCAGCTTGATCCAACCGTCACCATCTCCTTCTCCACTCTGGCGATCACGCCCCTTCACTTCCGGCTCCCCGTGCTGGTTATCTAAAAGAACCCAGACATCGTTGGTTTTAGGATTTTGCCAGACATCGTGTATGGTCTGGGCATGCATACCTCCCATGGTTGGCGTCAGTATGGGGAAAGAATTGTTCTCTTTCAGCTCAAATAGACGTTCTTTAGAGATAAGATCAGAAGAGTACTGACGCCCTCTACCGGGAATATCAGCATATCCGGCATTCTCAATAAACGGTGGTCTCTCGCCAAAGAGAATTTCACAAGAACGCAAGACATCCTCCTGGATCATCTCCGGTCCATTTATAGGCTTGCCGTTTTTAGTGAGGGGTTTTCCGTTCTTCGCCAGAGTATCCTCTCCAAGATCTATGGTGACCACATATCCCCCTTCGCGCCTGGTAACCTGCTTAGAGGGTTGCATTATGTAGCGCACGTCGGATAGGTCTTCAGTATCAGAGTCCATCTCGCCGGTTTCATACATGGCATTGATCAAAGTCATCTGAAAAGCCTGGCTGGCAAGAGATCGCTTGCCTGAATCCGGGGTATCAAGGTCATAAACCTTCTCGTCTTTACCGGGTTTCAGCGCCGCCTCCGGCGGTGTGGCTACTTTTCCAGTAAGAGCTTTCCACTGACCGGTGAGGGCAACATCCCTGATCAATCCGGTATAGGCATCGGGGTGCCTGACCGCCGCGTACACCTCCACCGATGTGACATTACAGGTGGGATGAGAACCCTGATCTATCTCCAGAGGTCTTGCCAGATTATGCATTGCGGTATCAAATATAGTTATTCGCTGATCCAGACTATAGGGTCCACCGGTGGTAGGTTCGGTCAAAAGCTCTGAGAGGTTATTCATAGAGCGAACAACCTTACCGGAATCCAGTTTGTTGTCACCGGCTCTCTTCTCAAATTCTTTGACCCAGGTCTCAAAACGCTCCATATCAATGCCGTTTTTCTCAGCTGTTTCCAGTAAGCGATCACGAGCTTCCATCAGTGATTCCGAACCGAGCACAAACTCGCCCCTGGATATCTTATCCAGGTCGTCGGCTCTCGATACATGATCATGACCATCCTGGCTGCGATACTTCAGATCGCCAAACTCCGTGGCTTCCAGATTAGTGCGTTCAAACTTGGCGCCATTTTCTCTTTCTGATACAAATGTATCAGTGCTGCCCTGGCGCTCCCAGGTGCTCTCGTGTACCTCGCCTGTCGCCTTAACAGGAATTCTATCGGAGATGGATTTTAAGCCTGTTTCATCGTAGGTCAGATTACGAGTAGCACCACCCGGGAATCCGATTTTGGCTGGACGATTGAAAGGATCGTATTCAATATCTTTTAGGGAAACCGCCTCCACATGCTTGACACCATCGGGGTCCACATACTCCAGGGACCCGTCTTCAAGAACCCTGAGCTTGTCGGCCGACTTGCCTGACTCAAGATCTTTCCATTTGCCGGTGGCAGTATCTTTTCTCCATCTCGATTGATATTCTCCCGCCTGGGATTCCACAGCAACCAGTGAACTCTTGCCATCGTCACCGGTACTGTATTCGTAGTCACGTTTTAGATCCTTGCCTTCAATTGAGTCCAATCGTCTGTATCGATCATACTCATAGATGGTACCACCATCATCAACACGTTTAGTGGCATCGGGTCTGTCCTCGATCTTTCGCCCCTCTTCGTCCCGGTATCTTAGAGTGCCGTCCCCATCAAGCGCCAAACCAATCATCTTTTTGCCATTGGCCTGGGGAGAGGTCCAGACATCGCCATTCTTTGTCCAGGTCTTCGCATAGTCGTTGCCGTCTACAGAGACAGTCTCTTCAAATGAGTCAACAACATTGCCGGTTTTGGAAGCTCTAATCCTGGAACCATCTGGTCTGGTAACACTCACTTTGGAAGGCCACACTCCATCACGGTTCCTTCTATCGGCTTCTTCCTGGGAGATCTCCTTTCCATCGGCGCCTTCATGGCGAATCTTATTGGTGTCATTAAAATACTGAGTGAAAACCCCTTCTTTGGAGATACGCATATCTCCATACCAGTTGCCTTTCAGATTGCCACGGGCGTCCTGCATCTTCCAGTTATGCATGTCATACCCATCATGTTGAACAGGTTTGCCGCCGGAGGTAATCGGTCCCATCCTCACGTAGGTGGTGTCGCCTATAGTGACTTCACTGGGCTTATCCGATTCATCTGTGCTGGAGAAGGTATATGTTCTCTCATGCCGGCCATTGGGGCCCACTGTTCTAACAACCCGTCCCTCGCCATCTCTTGTATATTCTCCATCGGACAAAGAGAGCTTCTTCTGGGAAATATAGGGAGCTTCGCCAGGTTCTTTCACTCGCCCATCCATGACCACAAGACCTTCGCCGCCCACAGCCACGGGCTCGCTACCGGCGAATCCGAAAACCGGTGCCCGGGACAGGGAGATAGATTCCTCAGTCCAGTCCGTGCCAAAGGCAGTTACCGGTCTTATATCCCCCGAGCCTCCATTGGTGAGAAGCTCCACAAACTTGGGGTCAACCTCTAAACTATCGATAAAATCAAGGTCGATCTTTTGCCCTTCTTTGACCCTATCCGATGGAACTAAAAATCGCCCCAGGTCAACCGGCTTAATGTCCAACTTCAAAGCTGGCTCCACAGGCGCAGCCAAATCGGATAGATTGATTAATTCACTGTCCCCAGCTTCATTCTTTTCGGTATCCTGAGAATTCCCGGAGCCGTCCGACATTGAAGCAGTGCTCTTATTGCTTTGCTCAAATAGGCTCACCACATCAAATCTGGAAAAAATTTCCGGATTCTTCGGGTCTTTTGTTTTCTCATTAGAATCAGAGGGCGGGGACAAGTCTGAAGACTTGCCGGGGTCGGACATTAAGAAACCTCTATACTAAATCCTGGTATGACTTTAGGGAGATTTTGTGAATTAAGTGTACCCACGATATTTTGATATTGGGTAGGTAATGTCTGCTAGACTATTCAGCAATCATATATAAGGATGAGGTTCACTCCGGCAAATGAAAACGGATAGCGACAATCTGGCAAAATTAGAGACAGAGCAGATCAATCCCAGGACAGGCGAACTGGATAGATTATCCCCCCTGGAGTTGGTCAAGACTTTGCACAAAGAGAACCACACGGTGGCTCCCAGTATCGACTTTGCGGTGCCGGTGATCTCGGAGGTGGTGGAAGAGATTGTCCGTCGCGTAAAACGCGGAGGCCGGTTGCTGTACATAGGAGCCGGAACCAGTGGAAGACTGGGAGTCCTCGATGCCAGTGAGTGTCCCCCAACTTTCGGCGTGGATCCGGAGATGGTCAAGGGCATTATAGCTGGTGGCAACAAAGCTCTCACCACTTCAATCGAAGGAGCCGAAGATATCGAAGAAGAAGGAGCCAAAGACCTCAGACTTCATAATCTAAATGAAACAGACACAGTCATAGGAATAGCTTCAAGCGGCAGAACCCCTTACGTAAAAGGCGGCTTAAAATACGCCAGGGAAGTGGGAGCCTATGCCGTCGCTCTAGTAAACGTTAGTGATTCCGTTATAGAGAAGGAAGCGGATCAAGTGATACGCGCATTAACAGGTCCGGAGCCGATTACAGGTTCTACAAGATTGAAAGCGGGAACAGCCCAGAAAATGATCCTGAATCTGATAACGAATTCGCTCATGATCCGACTGGGGAAGGTCTACGGGAATTTGATGATCGATTTAAAAGCATCGAATTCCAAACTAAAAGATCGTGCCGCCCGAATAGTGATGAAAGCCGCTGGTGTTGAACGTGGCAAGGCGGAGAGCCTGCTTGCCGAATCCGAAGGCAGTTCAAAACTTGCCATTTTGATGGCTCTAAAAAATATTGACAGAGATGAAGCAAAAAAACTTCTCTTAGAAGCCGATGGACAGATTAGAAAGGTTCTAGAGAGCTGAGCAGATAGTTTATGGAAACCCCGTCTCAAAATAGTACCAACTCACCAGAGATTCCGGAGATTCCGGAAATTCCAGAAGATGTCCTGCAAAAGCTGGGCAGAAGATACTCAAAATTCGAGTATGTTTCAAGTGGTGCCACCAGTGCGGTCTATAAAGTTCACGATGAGGTTCTCGACAAGGTCGTGGCCCTCAAGATTTTAAAACGTCCAGAGTACAGAGACCTTATTCGCTTTCAAAAAGAAGCCCAGGCCGCCAGCCAACTAGAAAATGAACACCTGGTTCATATCATGGACTTTAATGTCACCACCAAGAACCATGCCTACCTGGTAATGGAGTTTGTGGAGGGAAAAGACCTACAGAAGATACTGGAAGAGAGAGGATCCCTTCCCCTGGAGACAGCCCTTGATATTGCAGGCCAAATTTGTGACGGTATGGCCCACGCCCACAGCAAGAAAATTGCTCATAGGGATTTAAAAACATCGAACATCATAGTAAGCAATGAGGAGAGACCTAAGATTACAGTTGTCGATTTTGGTCTTGCCAAAAAACAAGCCCAGGACGATACCCTGGTCGCAACAAAGACCGAAGGTCTGACAACCACCAGCGGTGTCATTCAAGGTAGCCCATTGTTCATGAGCCCGGAGCAAGCCCAGGGCAAAGACGCCGATGAAAGAGCCGATGTGTATGCCCTGGGATGCATTATCTATCAAATGATTTCCGGGCACACTCCCTTTGTTAGTGATGATCTGATGAGCCTGCTGCGTAAGCATGTGGAAGAAGAGCCCAGACCCTTATCCGAGATAGTGGATGTGGAGCTACCCGAGAATATCGATTCGGCAGTGGCGAAGGCCCTTGAGAAAGATCCGGCAAACCGTTTTCAGACAATGGGGGAATTTAAAAGTGCCCTGTTAATAGATAAAAGTAAACATGGTGAACAAGAAGCCAAAGGTGATAAGGGATCAGATCAAAAGAAAAAATGGTCACTTGCTTACATCATGCTAGCCATGCCCATTATAGCCCTGGCGCTCTATACTCTATGGTCATATTTTACGCCCGAAACCAAGACGGAAAACCCGGTGGCATCAGATGCTTACCAACAGAAAAAACTTAAATTTATAGAAGAGAGTTTGAGTTATGGACCAAATAGTTCCAGAGAGAATGACAGAGAAAAATGGTTTACTAAAAAGCAGACTCATAACTATAAACATGAAGATTACGAGTACCTGGCGCAGTATCTGAATCTAAAGAAAGAAGAGTTTCTAGAGAAGAACAGGAAGGCACAAGAATTCGCCAGGCTCTCACTAAAAGAATCCGGCGTAACCGCTGAAGATCTCGTCCAGTTGTTAAACTGCCAGATAAAGTGCCTGGATCTCTCCAAAGAAAAAATCGATGATCAGATGATCGAAACTCTATTGCGTTTTCCGGATCTTCAACTTTTGGTTCTGGACGAAACCAGGATATCCGACAAGCAGTTGAACCGCCTCTGGAAGATTGACTCCTTAGATTCAATAAGCCTGGAAGATTGCCCAATCATATCTGCAGAAGGTTTTAAAAACATAGAAGAGGCAAAAAAACTATCTGAAATCTGGCTGAACAATACTAAAGAAGGAACCAAAGCAGGATCTACAAAACTGTCATCGAGAAGCAATATAAACAACGGAGTTGTGTGTCACATCGCTAACTGTTCTGAACTTAGCAGACTATACATAAGCTATACGGCAGTCGACGATAAGGGCATAGAAAAATTGCTCAATTCATCTGTTCTAAAACCGGATAAAATCAAACACTTAAACTTAATCGGGTGCAAAAATATCACAGGCAAATCGCTCAAATTGATTTGTTCCAAATGTCCGAATTTGTCCTTTCTGGGAATCGGTGAAACCGGAATAAAAAAAGAGGATCTTATTGCTCTTGCTTCTTTGAAAAAGATGAAAGAGCTAAATTTGACCGGTATTGAGGTGGGAGAAGAAGAGCTAAAAGCAATCGGCGAGATGAAAGACATACGCAATCTATATCTGGACAAAATTGTATGTGGCGGAGAAGGGCTAAAGCATCTATACAGCTTTAAAGAGCCGGAGTTGATTGTCTATCACAACGGTTCCTCTATTACAAAGGCAGATCTTAAAGCTCTTCGGGACAACTACAAAGAGATGAAGAACTTCAAATTGATCTCTCCAAATTCAATAATCTCAGACGGTGCCAAAGACCTTGCCAGATCACTGTTTGACGTTGAATAAATTGATTTAGCTGGCCCGGGCTCTACTGACCCTGGAGAGCAAAGCTCTGGATACGACAAATTGATTGCTTCTTAAGTGTGTTCACCGTATGACCAAGTTATCCTCCATCACAAGAATGCGAAATTCTGCCCCCTTTGCGGTCTTGTCGAAAGACGCCTTTTCCCGAACCCCAGACTCTATGGAACGCTTCTTGAGCTGTTCAACCATCAACTGAAAGAGCTGATTTCTCATCAAGGGAAGATAGACAGAGGCAGAGAATCCGGCGGATTGCTCCCTCTCCTCGGTCTCCTGAAACTGAATATCCTTAACAAGGATAAAGTCGGGACAGCGCTCCAGCACCTCCAGAACCCGGGGATCCGAATGAGCAAGAAGAGCGACATAACTCTCTTCCAATTCAAATTGTGGAACAAAGCTCTCATCCGATTCTGTCAGAGTCAACTCCAGGGTAAACACAGAACCTTTACTGAGTTCGCTTGTCAGAGAAATCTTGCCATTCATCAACTCAGCGATTCTTCTTGAGATTGCCAGCCCCAGGCCAGTGCCACCATATTTAGTTGCCACCCTCTTATCCAGCTGATTGAAATCTTCAAAAAGAAACTTCCTCTTGTCCGGGTCTATTCCAATACCTGAATCTTCAACGGAGATGGCAAGCTTGGAAAATACTCCTTCCGCCCCTATCAGTCGAGCAGAAACGAGAACATGCCCATGTTCGGTAAATTTGATAGCATTGCTCAAAAAACTAGCCAATATCTGGCGAATTCGCTTCGGATCACCGTAGAAGTGGTTCTGGATATTGGGGTCGACAAAGGAGATCAACCTCACCCCTTTGTCGCTTGCTGACTTGCTCATTAAGCGAGTGACAATCTCCACCTCATTGCCAAGGTCGGAGGTAACACTCTCCAGCTCAAACTTCCCGGCTTCTAACTGGGAGATCGAGAATATCATTCACGATGGTCAGAAGACCTTCCCCGGCATCTTCTATGGTGCGAAAAAAGTCTTCTTGTTATTCATCAAGATCAGATGCAAGCAAGATCGAGTGCCGCCGGTTCATAGCCGGTCATGGCGCAGAAAGTCCCGTCGACCTGGACAATTTCAAGATCACCATCCCGTAGTCGAACTAAGAGACTGCCCATGCTATTACTTTCAACGTTCTCTAAATTCTTACTCCGGTCCATCGGTCCTATTTATAGTTTGCTTAGCGGTCGAGTCGTCCTCTAAACTTTATTCCCTGATTCTGAGGATTGGAAAAACGCTCATGCAGACGCACCCCTACCAGCTGCCAAGAGTAAGTAATTCTAATAAAGCCCCTGAAATTTGGCGTTTTCAGCGATCGGCTATGGACAAATAATTTTTAGCCATCATAATAATTATTAAGGAAAACGAAAGAGGCGCGCAGATTGCGGGTCCTGTTTTGTTCGCACATCCAAGTAAATAGTAAACATACACGGTCTAAGAGTTTTTATTATGCCTTCGATTACACTCAAGGCGATAGCGGCGGCTGGCTGCTTTTTCGCTCTCGTTAGCTTTTCAAATAATTTCCACGCTGAAAGTCTTCAAGCAGGCAATTCCATTGAAGACAATCTTGTGAACCTATCTCTGGCTCTTGAGCAGGACAGCCAGAATATCGTAGATGAAAGTTCAGCAAGGAACACCTTCGCCAAAGCCGACCTCCTCGAAACAAGAGGGCAGATTGAAAGGGCAATGGCCCTCTACAAAAAGATAATCGACCATAATTTCTCGACTGAACTAACTTTCAAGTCCCATCATAGAAGAGCGCAGATTCTTGTCTCCCAGAAAGAGTTAAAACAGGCCGAATACGAATACTCCACTTACATAAACAAGGCAAATCCAGGCATTCTGAAGTCTCTCGCCTATTCCTACCGTGCCGAGGTCTACGAAAAACAAGGAGAGCCCGGGCAGGCCGGATTGGATAGAGAGAAGATAGCCAGGTTTCACTAAATTGGGGAAAGAAGTTCAATACCCGGACAATTTAAAAGCTAACACCAATGCCAGTGCTACAGTACCGTCAACTCCAAATTTGAGAAGTTCGGATTATTTTCATTACGGTAAGAGACTTTCCTTTCCAGGGCAGCGATTACACCCTGGAAGAAATTAACGCCTTCAAACTGCTGGGCGATCTCCAGGCCGCCGGGAGTAAACACGTTGATCTCGATAAGCTTGCCGTCGATGATATCAAGACGCACTAAAAACATTCCGTCCTGGATAAGCTTCGGTCGAACCACTTCGGCAACTTCCAGAATTTCATCTGTCAGCTCCGCTTTCTCAAAAGTGCTCTCGCCTAAAAATCCGGAACTGTCATGGCCTCCGGTACGCACCCTTCTGTAGGCGGCATAATGCCCCTTGTACTTGAATGGTTGACCGTTCATTAGAAAGAGCCTGGTATCACCTTGATTGGCTCCTTCTAAAAATTCCTGGGCGATGATATAGCCCCCGGATCCCAGGGTGTCGATGATCTGATTGAGGTTGGACATTTCATCTGTCCGAACAAAAAATATACCTTCCCCGCCAGGTCCCTGAAGCGGTTTAAGCACAATATTCTTCCCCTGCTTAAGAGCAAAATCTTTGATCTGTTTATGATTGCGGCTAATGATAGTGCGGGGTCGAATACTGGTCGGAAAGAGTTGAAAGTACATCTTGTTCAGGGCGGTTGAAAGACCGTTTGGATCGTTGACGACCAACACGCCCCGCCGCATGGCGGCCCTGCCAAAATCAAGACCGACCCTTCTTGCCCAGGTACGATTCACCAGCTCGCTGGACGGATCACTACGCAAAAAGAGGACATCCAAATCGCCTACAGTGATAAGCTCTTCCAGAACCTTTTTGCCCAGCATATCCCGGGCAAAGACTTCCGCCGATTTATATTTACTGCGTGGTGCTTTTCGAGCCAGCGCTTTCACACGGTCATCTTCATCGAAGAAGAAAGAGTCAGCCGGAATAATCCAGACTTCATGGCCGGCATTTATGGCTGCCATGGCCAGGCGGTTAGTTGTATCCGCCTTCTCTTCCACCGATATTTCATTGACAAAGAATGCAATACGCATCAAAAGTCTCCTCGTATCTAAATACTTGAGCGCCTGAAAAAAATTCCTGACACGCCTATGACGCTCCTGGCTTTGAACAATCTGAGCTTACTGATCTTAACCGATTATGCATTCGCAAGGCCTGATAGTAAAGAGTTCCTCTTCTTCCCATTGTTATAGAATAATGAGCCTGGAAACCCAGCGGACCGGACGGAAAGAGAGTGAAGGGAAGAAGAATGGTAAGAGCAACTAGTTTTCTTGTAAGCATTTTAAGCTTGGGTAGCTTGACCCTTCTGCCGGCGGCAGCCTCAAAGATTGCCGAAAAGAGTGCCGGTGACAAAGAGATATCAAGGTCCACCGTCGCCAGCCCCCGGCAAGATTCAGAAATTTCAAAACAGTTTGCCCGGCTGAGCGACACCTTTATAAAAGAATCCCTTTACCTCTCTCCTACGGCAGCCTCGGAAGCCGGCTACCACAAACATCAGGAGAAAGGCTCGCAAGAGATAATTGAGTTGGATTCCATGCTGGAAGACATGAGTTCCAAAGCGATGTCCGCCCGTCGAAGATTTTATAGCGAGTGGCAATCTCGATTCAGAAAGGAGACACCGGAAAAGGCTCTCACCCTATCAGACCAGGCTGACTGGAATCTATTGAACGACCACATTGCTCTCAAACTGATGGATCTGGAAAATATCGAGAGTCATAAAAACAACCCTACTGTTGTGGTGGAACTTATCGGCACCGCCCTGTTCCAACCTCTCTCGGCGGAATATGCGCCGGAGGAGGTAAGACTCAAACATGTACTAGCCAGGGTCAAGCAGATTCCAAGACTCTTAAAACAGGTTGAAAGCTACTTGAAAGCTAGCGTTCCTGTTTATATAGACACCGCCATCGAAGAGAACCAGGGAAACATTACCCTAATTGAGAAAACCCTGGCCGAAAAAGTCAAGTCTTACCCTGAACTGAAAGCTGTGTATGAAGACGTGGCACCAAAAGCGGTGGATGCTCTTAAAAGTTTTTCCAGCGGTTTAAAGCGAATGAACAGCCAGGGAAACCAAGACAAAAAGAAAACATGGCGTCTTGGAAAAGAGCTCTATGATCGTAAATTCAAGTTGGTGATGCAGACCGATACTTCGCCAACCATGCTCCTGCACGAAGCCAAAAGAGAGCTTGCTTCAATCAGAGCTTTGATGATGCAGATCGCTGTTCCCATGCACATGGAATTTTATCCGGATCATAACCATATCAAGGAGAAAGGGAAAGAGAGAGAGAATCTGATTATCTCTGAGGTGTTAGAAAAGATTGCAGAAGATCATGTGGAGCCCGGACAGCTTATAGAGGCTGTCCGCTCAGATCTGGATGGTATTAAACAATTCATCAAAAAGAACAAAATAGTCAGCCTCAGCCCCCGGAACAATTTAAAAGTTATCCCGACTCCCCTATTCATGCGGGGGATCTACTCTGTGGCCGGTTTTCATAGTGCACCACCATTAGAACCAAATGGTCAGGCGGAATATTGGGTAACTCCCATATCCAAAAATATGCCCAGGGAAAAAGCGGAATCCAAACTGAAGGAATATAACAACTACACTCTCAAGTGGCTTACCATCCATGAGGCTCTTCCCGGACACTACATTCAATTTGAGCACCTGAACGACATAGAACCGGAAAGGCGCCGCTTGCTGCGCTCGCTTTACGCCAACGGCCCCTATGTGGAAGGTTGGGCTGAATATATAGCCCAGGTCATGCTGGACCGCGGCTACATGACAGGCTGCCGGGAATTCAGGATGACCATGCACAAAATAAGACTGAGATTACTCGCCAACGCCATCCTGGATATAAAGATGCATACCTCAGAGATGAGCGATGAAGAGGCTCTTAAACTCATGGTAGATGAAGCCTTCCAAACCAGAGCGGAAGCGGAAGGAAAGTTGCGACGAGTAAAACTCAGCTCCTGCCAGCTTCCCACCTACTATGTTGGATTGAAAGAGTGGCAGGCGTTTAGAGAAGATTACCAGAAGACGGCAGGAGACTCCTTCAATTTGCTGGAGTTCCACAACCGTGCCCTCGATGAGGGTCCTCTACCGATTAAATTTGTCAGACAATTGGTAAGACCGAAAGCAGAGTGATGATAGAAAACACTGCTTAAATCACCCGGCAGTCTTCGATTTGTTTGCTCGCTCCGAACGCAAATATAGTTTAAACAAGGCCGGCATCACCAATAGTGTCAAAGCCGTGCTGGAGACCAGACCGCCGACAATTACAAGAGCAAGCGGCTGTTCCAACTCCCTACCGGCGCCGCCCATCACGGCCAGAGGCAGCATTCCGAAAGCCGCTGTCAGGGCGGTCATAAGTACGGGGGCGACTCTATCAAGGGCGCCTTCTATAACTGTTTTGTTGATACCAAAGCCCTTCTCTCTCAAATCGTTGATATGAGAAACCATGAGGATTGAATTTCGGGTTGAGATTCCGAACAAGCTAATAAAACCGATAAGAGACCCGAGGGTCAGCACATTACCCGTTAATGCCACCGCCACAAGCCCTCCTATGAAGGCCATTGGTATATTGCTGGCTACAAGTAAAGTCAACTTCCAGGAGCCCAGCCCCTGCCTCAGCACTATCAATATAGCCACCATGGTCAGAAGAGAGACAATCAACAAGTTTCTTGTCGACTCCTGCTGGGCTGCGTATTGTCCGGCATAGACAATATAATAACCCTGGGGCAGCTGAACGTTTTTATCCAGAGATTTTTTGATATCGTTGACCACGCTCACAACATCTCGTCCTTCCGTGTTGGCCTGGACCACTATCCTCCTGGTTACATTCTCCCTGACTATCACGCTCGGACCTTCTACCACTTCCACTTTAGCCACTTCAGAGATAGGCACCCTGGCACCGGATGGAGTATCAATTAAAGTAGCCTTGATCAGATCCAAGTTGTGACGAAAAGGCGAATCAAGCCAAACTTTAAGGTCAAACAACTTCTGCTTGTCGAGAACCTTTGAGACGATTTTGCCCTGGTAGGCAATCTCCACGTTGTTCATGAAATCTTCCGAGGTCAAGCCGAATCGAGAGGCTTTCTCTCTGTCCATTGTGATAGCCACTCTCTTAACCACAACCTGGGGCTCGGCTCTCACATCCACTGCCCCGGAGACGGCTTTCATCTGCGCCACAGACTCCTGGGCAAGCTCTCTCAAGACACCGAGATCCGGACCAAAGATTTTGATTACCACATTAGCCCTGGTTCCTCCGGAAAGGACCTCGTTCATTCTATGAGAGATGAAAGATCCCACATCAAATACGATACCGGGAATCTCGTTGAGATGAAAACGTATGTCTTTCAAAACGGTGTCGAGAGAGCTGTCGGAGGGCTTAAGTTGAATATCGAATTCTGAAAAATTGGGACCTCCCGCCATGTCGTCAAGCTCTGCTCGACCGGCCCACTGGGCTACGGATTTGACATCGGGTCGCTCCAACATCGTCTTCTCGAAATTGGCCCCCATAAAAACGGTGGAATCAAGATTCTGACCGGCCCTGGCGATTGCCGTCACAATCAAACTATCCTCCCGAAACTGAGGCAGGAGATCCTGGCCCATAAAGGGAAGTAATACTAAAGAAGAGACAAAAAGCAACACCGAAGCCGCCACCACCAGGCCCGGTCGCCATATTACTACCCGCAAAACACTCCGATAGACTTCTCTCACCCGCTTAACGGTCCACGGCTCCCAGCTGGGCAACTGTCCTCTTCTGGTAAGGAAGTAGACACAAAGCGCCGGAGTCACGGTAAGAGCCACAAACAGGCTGGAGAGAATGGCCACCACATAGGAAAAACCAAGGGGACTGAATATATGACCGGTTACACCAGGCATGGTGAAAACCGGCACAAAAACAAGCACCACAATGAAAGTGGCATAAACCACTGCCGAGCGAACTTCCAGGCAAGCGTCATAAACCACCTGATGGCTGGGTCTGGGGTTCTCCAGGGCTTGATTCTCTCTCAAGCGGCGATAGACGTTCTCCACATCGATTATGGCATCGTCCACCACCTCACCAACTGCGATGGCAAGTCCACCCAGGCTCATGGTATTCACCGTGCCACCGGAGAATTTTATAGCGACCAGCGCCGCAATAATTGATAGTGGAATCGCGGTCAGGCTGACCACAGAAGTCCTCCAGTTCAGAAGAAAGAGCAGCAATATGACCACAACCAGGACGCCGCCCAGACTAATCGATTCGACAACATTTTTGATAGAACGGTCGATAAAATATGCCTGGTCAAATATTGTCAGTACTTGTACGTCTTCAGGAAGAATTGTCTTCATCTGCTCCAGAGCCCGGGTTAGACGGCGATTCAACTTGACGGAGTTAACACCCGGTTGCTTGGTGACATATATATAGACTCCCGGATGGCCATTGATGGATGTATCACCCAGCTTGAAAGCGGGTCCGACAATAACCCTGGCCACATGCTTGAGAAGAACCGGGGTGTTCTCTCTGATTGTAATCACCGAATTCTCGAGGTCTTTTATGGTTCGAATTCTTGCCACACCTTGAATCGACAACTGCTGATCCGGAGTGACTAAATAACCACCAGGTCCAATTAGATTTGACTTCTCGCAGGCTCTTGCCACCTCACCCAGGGTCACCTCAAAGGACTTGAGCTTGCGCGGGTCGATCAAAACTTGATACTGTTTCTCGTCTCCTCCCAGGATCAACACCCGCGCAACCCCAGGCACAGAGAGGAGACGATTTTTTATATCCCAATCCGCCAGGGTTCTCAAATCCATCAAAGAGGTTTTGTCGCAGAGAAGACCGACTTTGAGCACATCACCTATAGCCGGCATCAATGGCGCCATCTGGGGTTGATTCACACTCCGGGGAAGACCGGAGCCGGCGATAACAAGTCGCTCCGAAACAAGTTGCCGGGCCCTGTAAATGTCAGTACCATAACTAAAAATAACTGTGATAACAGAGACCCCGTTCATGGAAAGAGATCTGATCGATTCAACTCCAGGCATGCCCCCCAGAGTAGATTCCAGAGGGATGCTCACAAGCGCTTCAATCTGCTCAGGCACCATCCCGGGTGCTTCGGTCTCAACCACTACCTGGGGCGGCGCGAACTCCGGCAAGACATCGATGTTAGCGTTGGAAGAAAGATAGATTCCGCAAGCAAAGAGAATGACGGCAAGCACTATTACCACAAATCTGTTCGCTATCGACCATCTGATCAATCCGTTAAGCATGGCCGGCTTATTCCTCTTCGTCCGCCGGAGAAGAGCCCTTTCCTTTTCCCGAGAACTTGATGAATACCACGGCAGCAGCACCGCCGAGCACGAAAGCAAGGACAACCACCACTAATATCAAGGGATTCATCTTCTGGCTCTCTTTTTCATGGGCGCCGTCATCATCACCATGGTCATGACCATGCCCTGATTCACTGGGATGCGAGAAGGCTGCGGTATCTCCCTTCTTCTTCAGCACATGTGCGTCAAGCTGAAAAGCGCCCCTGGTCACCACCCTTGCCCCGGGCTTGATTCCGGAAAGGATCTCCACATCATCTCCGATGCTGCGCCCGACTTCCACTTCGTTTCGCTGATAAACTCCTGGTTTGACTTCTTTGAAAACTCCAAAGTGACCGGTCTTCTCCACCACCGCTTCCCGGGGAAGGATAATTGCTCTCGTTGGCTCATCGGTCTCCACAAACATGTTCACGAACATCTCCGGCTTAAGCTCCAGATTGGCGTTGCTGATTTTCACCTTAACAGGCAGGGTTCGCTTCTTAGTATCAATCTCACTGCCCACATAGGAGAGGGTGCCCAGATACTGTCTTCCAGGCAGAGCCGCTGTTTTTACCAGGACTTTCTGCCCGACCCTGACTCTCTCCATATCTCCTTCATAAACATCAGCCGTGGCAAAAACCGTGGTCAGATCCAGGATCTCAAAGAGAGGGTCCTGGCCGTTGACTGTCTCACCCGGATTTGCCATTATCTGCGTGACCACTCCGGCTTTCGTACTTCTAATCGGAACTTGCAAGATAGCGGTCTCGCTCTCCATCATCTTATTTATTGCTGCTTCGCTGACACCAGCCTGATGCAAACGATCCCTAAGGGACTTTAGAGAAACTTTTCTCTTCGTCTCCAGACCATCCAGCTCAACTTCCATCTTACGAGCCAGATTCTTTTTGGTGCTCTTTGCCAACTCCAACTCAGCTTCGGCTGTCTCCTTCGCCTTCTGGGAAGCAATCTTTTCTCTAGCCAGGGTAGCCATCCTGTCATAGTTTGCCTGGGCAAGCTCCAGGCGCGTATCCGCCTGTTCTTTGTCCGTATCGTACTGGGAGCGAAGTTTCTTGATCTCCGCATCCATTGAGGCGCTACTGTTCAAAAGCTCCGCGGCAAGTCGGTTGATATCGGTGGAGTCTAAAACAGCAAGGATCTGACCAGAAGTTACCTTCTCACCCAACTCCACGGACACTTTTTCCACTCGACCGGAAAGCAGTGCATGCTGCATAAAACTGCGGGTCGGAAGGGCTTCTATTTCTCCCAGGATACTTATCTCCAGAGGCAGCGGCTTCAAGTAAATCTCTTGAACCTTGAGCCCAATAGCCCGGGCCGCTCTCTCCGAAATCTGGACCACCTCGTTTACCGGACCGGTGGTCTCCACGTCTCTATAGACTTTGTGAGAATG
>JAUIJG010000543.1 GCA_030431355.1 bacterium | reverse complement strand
TAGGTATGCGTCGGGGTTGTAATATCTTTCTTTCACCATTTGTTTTACGGCTTGCCACTTGTTCTTTTGCCAGGACCAGTTTCTGTGGCTTCCGGTGCATGCGGAGATCATAATTAGTACCAGAAGAGAAACGGCGGCTTTCAACAGTTCAAATTTGTAGCGGACGACCTTTATAAATCTGGCGCAACTCTGGGTCTTTATGGTGCCGTCTTCTCTTAGATAGAACCTTACACAGGCATCTTCGTTCTCTTCCAGAAATTTGTTTGCTTCATCCTCTGACATGTCGGAGATATTGTAGACATTCAAGGAGCACTGCTTGCAGTGTCGTTTCCTTTCGTCGCCGGTCATCGAATCCCAATCCACGGGACAGGGATAACCCAGCAAAAGGTTATCTAAAGGTTTGTTTGTCATCGCTCTTTATCCGTTTGGCAGTCCTCAAATTATCCTATCTTCATGGGTTTGAAGCTGCACATAGGAAAAACCCTGGGATCCGGTTTGGATTTTGAAAGAGTAGATATTGTAGCGTTTCCACTGCTGGTCGATGTTAACGTGGCTTATATTTCGGTAGAAGAGTTGTCTTTTGCCTGAAGATATTTTGAGAATGAATTTTGAATCGAAAGGTCTTTCTACGGTCCTACAGGTTTTGGCGCGTTATATACTTGAACAGCATGAATTCACTAACTACCCATTTTTGAGATGTTATGTGTATAGATTCCACCATAACATCCAACTTTTGAGATGTTATGGATTTCTGCCATTTCACGATAATTTCCGCGAGGCGACGATCTTCCGCTCACCGGCATCTAGGGGATCAAATTTCCTGAAATAACTGGGTTACGTTGATACCACCTTTGTGATTTCTACTAACACCGATGCCGATGGATGTAATTCCCGGGCGCAGGATGTTCTCCCTGTGGTGCGTTGATTTCATCAAGCTTTTGTGAGCCCTCTCTACCAGCTCCCGTTCGCTCTCTTGCCAGTTTTCGGTGGCTATGTTCTCCGCCAGGTAAGTATAGTTGATACCACTGGCTCTCACCCTGTCGGCGGGATTCTTGCCGTCCGGCGTGATATGGGAGAAGAATCTTCTCCGAGCCATATCTTCCGAATGGGACCTTGCCACTCTGGTCAGACCATTGCTGGGTTTTAGAGCCCCAAGTCCATGTTTTTTGCGTTCTCCATTTACAAGACTGATCATATACATTTCATTATCTGTGATACCAGCACTGTGTTTAGCATTGTGTTTCTCACTAGCTTTCGAAAGCTCTTGGCCATGACCTATGCGCTGTGAATTCGCCGGATTTTTCGAAATATCTCTCGACTTATCTTTAGGCTGGGCCGGCACCTGATCTCGCTGCAGTCTTTCTGGCAGATTACTTGGTATTCCCTGGGGTAATCCGGGCTCTGAAGCGGCGCTTGCTATCATCGGAGACTGAGAACGAGCGGGGGCAATTCTGGCAAAGGGGACTGTATCAACAGGCATAGCTCCGGTTCTTTCGTTGACCGGCATAGCTCCTGCCATTTGGTTGACTGGCTCTGCGCCAGCCTTTTCATCCATCGGTAGCGCGCCCCCTCCGACATCCGCTGGCACATTATCTGCTGTTTGCGCCTGCTCCATCTGCTTAAGGGAATCGACCTCTTTAGGCCTGAAGGATGCCTTTGGAATGGGAATTCCGATTGGAATTTTCGGAACCGGAATGACACCGTGGCGACTGCTGCTTTTGGTTCCGACCGGAGCTTTATAGAGTTTCAGACTAGAACCTTTGTTTCGCGCCACATGCACAACATACTCCTGACCTTGAAGATTCGCCAGGGCAGAATCTAAAGATGCCGGATCTTTTGTTCTCTTTCCGTTGACGCTGATGATGATATCGGAAGGTTTCAGCCCATGGGTAAACACCAGGGGACTTGAGCCGATACGGGATAGATACACTCCCCGCACAGGCTTATCAGAACCGGCTAGTCCAATCACCAATACCGCCCTGGCCGACCCGGCTAGATTGCGCACCGGCTTCTGCAAACCCAGAGTCTTTACGCTGGTCTTGTGTGTCTTTGTACCGGCTTCCACTTTTTGAGCGGGAACTCCAGGCATAAAGCCGCTTGCAGTATAAAGAGCGCTGAAACCAGCGCATAGACAGAGGCTAATTGCCCTTTTGAGTTTGCAACCTCTACTTATATCTAGATTCCTCATACTTCATTTTTCATTCTGATTAGTTCTGGGTCTGTTTTGTTCCCGCCTCGTCTCTACCTTCTATAGGTTTTATCTCATTGATCATCAGCAGATAATAAGAGATGGCGGAGACTCCCACTCCCAGGAACCAGGCATAATCATATAGAAAACGAAGACCCGGAATTACAAGCCCTATCCATGCGGCGCCGCAGCCTAAAAGTGTGGCAACCACAGCTCTGGGGTTCCATCCGTTTTTATATCGATAGACTCCGTGCTCCTGGTAGAGATCTTTCAACGCCAACTCTTTCTTTCTTAGAAGCCAATAGTCGACTATGAGAACCCCGGCGATGGAGCCGAGACCACCGGAATATCCCTGGAGCCAGGAGAATATGTACGCGGCCGCATCCGACAGAATGCGCCAGGGTTGCATCAGAATGCCGATGATGCCAGTTATCAGTCCCCCCGTTTTGAAGGAGATCCAGCGCGGGAATGCGTTGGCGAAATCATTAGCCGGTGATACCACATTTGCCGCTATGTTGACACTGAGGGTGGCGACACAGATGGTGAACATGGCAAGCACCACGATGAAGGCGTTGTCAAATTGCCCGGCTAGCTTAATAGGATCCCAGAGATCTGAGTTAGGCATGTTCGGATAGATAAGCATTGCCGCCGATGTGATAACTACACCCATGCCCGAATAGAGAGTCATGGAGGTCGGCAGGGCGGCAGCCTGGCCAATTGTCTGTTCCGTCTGGCTGCGTCCGAAGCGGGTAAAGTCAGGCATGTGCAGAGAGAGTGTG
>JAUIJG010000542.1 GCA_030431355.1 bacterium | reverse complement strand
CCAGGCTTTATCGAGTTTGAAGTCGGCGGGATTCTCCTTGCCCTGTAAGATGCTGCCAAGCGACATGAACTCCGATCTTGATAGTTCGTGCCCTCTGTTCTTGAGCAACTCTGAGAAACGCTCACCCTCTCGTTCAGGAACCTTTTGACCCCTGTAGAAGAATTCTATTCTTGTGTCTGGGAGTTTGTCTCCGGCCTCACCTTCAGGATGAAATTCTCGATAGGTCGCCTGGTCATTACCGCCGGTACCACCTTTGACCCAACCATCAGGAAGCTCAATGGAGTCAATTTGACCAGTTTGAAATTTCATTTCATCCGATCCCCAGGCTGCTTGTGCGAGCTTCTCCAGGGCTGATTCGGATGAATCGCCGATTTGCGCTGCATTCTTACCGTCTCCTTCCTGTCTGGCTGCCACCAAACCTAATGACTCTTCCTGCAGTCTATTGGTGCTGGCGCCGGCAGGTTCTTCGTATGCTGGTAGTGGTGGTGTGTCGCCGGTCACAGCTTCTGTCCTCTCTGGTTAAAATTCGCCATTAGTCCAGACTAGTTCTGGACGCCGATTGATTTCTTCTTTGAACAGTTTCCGGTATAAGAGCTATCAGTCTATCTTGTCGCTCTGGATCCATGGAAACCAGCATCATTATGCCGTTGAGCTGACTGTTGCTCATATTGTCCAGAATCCTCATCTGGCTGTCGTTATCTCCGGCTCTAAAGGCATCGATAAATTCCTGGGTCGTTTCTCTAGTCAATCCCACATTACCGGCAAATTCAGAGAAAGCAGAATCAAATTTCTCGGGCGGGAAGCTTCCTTCATGGAATGAGGCATCAACAAGAACGTTTCCTTGATACTTCGTCGGCAATCCGTCATAAATATTTCCAATCGCTTCCAATCTCTGCTGGTGCTGCTCCTGGTCGAAGTCCGGACTTGTGCCATTGGTCACGTAATCTGTGCTCAGATCTTTCATTGTGCTTTTCAGCATGGTGGTGAGATTGCCGCCTGATAGATGCTCCATGAGCTTGAAATTTCTATCGACCCCTTCCAGACCAGGAAATTCCGTATCGACCGTTCTTTCGGCTCTGGCCAGCTCCGCTTCCTGGGAAGTAGGATCCATGGTGGCCATGTACAGATCGTCGACATCTACACCCTGGTCAAGGTGGTCGTCTTCGGTGCCCCACTGGTTGTCCACCATCGCTTTGCCGGTCTCAGGATCGAAGTCTGTGATGTTGACCACATGCCAGCCACCGGAACCACCAGCGGTACCGGCACCGGAGTCGGTGTAGAAAGGCTCATTTCTGGTATGGACGACCAGAGTGATCGGCATACGACCTTCCTCTTTGGCAGCGGTCAATGCTGCGGTCAGATCTTCTGAACTGGACACCTCATCTACCCTGGGAGCGTCGGCTCTATGGTCATGGTGAATCACAGAGTTGCGCCCATCTCCTGTTAGCAGAGCATAAGTATCTGCTATGTCGCCATCCGAGAGACCAGGAGACTGTTGCAATTCAACCGGTGGGTTCTTACTGGTGTCATATAAGCGCTCGCCGGTATCACCCCTGCGCTCCGAAAGTGGTGGCGTGGTTTGTTCATAAAGCCTGTCTTCGCCGTTTGCTTGATAATGCGCGTTAATCGCACCCACCTGGAATATCTGGGATGCTAAGCTGCGTTTTCCGTCGGGCACCGGATGTCCGCCCGATTCAAAGTCGGGAGTAAGAGCGCTTTCAGGAATCGTCACCTTTCTTCCGTCGGCAAGAGTTGCTTCACCGGTCATGGCCGCGTCGGTGACGAAGCGGGCTGCCGCCGCCGGATCTCTAGAGTACATGCGGCTTTCCACTGTAGTTATGTTGCAGGTGTTGTGGTAGCCCTGATCTATCATGGTAGGATCGGCTGCCTGGGACATAACCTGCTCGGCTACGGTTACTCTCTGTTCCGGCGAGATTTTGCCTTCTGTGTCGCCATCTAATAACCTGCCAATCTCCTTATATGTATCTCCAACCGCTTCAGGAGCAAGACCGTCTTCGGCTGCTCTGTTTTCAAAGCGGATCATGTCGGCGATAAATCTTGAGCGTTCTGCCGGATCTTCTATGCGCTCGGCTACTGTTTCTAAAAGTTTGTCTCGCTCGGGAGATTCTCCTTCGGGGAATCCTGCCGTGTCACCATCTTTTTCGGTGAGTTCAAAGTTACCTTCAGCGTCTTGCTTCAAAGTGAAATTATCGATTTCACGGTCACCGGTATGGGTCTCAACTTTGTTGCCATCACCATCCGTCTCGGATATGAAGCTGGTCAATGGATATCTGGTGCCGCTTTCATAGACGCCGTCTTTTGAAAGTTTCATCCAGCTGCCGTCTGGTCTGGTCTCGTTTTTTGAGCCGTCGGCGAGTTCAGTGGATACGGTTCCGTCTGTGCTGTAGACAGTTTTGCCAAAGTCTCCTTCTACCGTTCTTTCACCATCAGCGGTTAAGGTCTCTTTGATTCCGGTCCTGGGATCCCATTTAGTGGCGGTGCCTTCCTTGTCTGTATAGGTGAAATTATCGCTTCCATCCACTCCCGGGATTTTTAGCTCGGTGCCTTCCCCTGGTTCCTGACCAGGCTCTATACCGTTTAGCTCTCTGATTGCTCTGGCGTATGTGTCCAGCTGTTCTCTGCTTGCGTTTTCTCCCAGAGCGCTTCCGGCGATGCCGTCGATGGTCTCTTCGGCTTTTACAGTATGGTTGGACTGTTCCACCGCAGCCAGATCATGCAAATTGGTCGCCATGTCATGTTCGGTCTGGGGGACATCTGAGATGCGTCCGCCTCCGCCTGAATCTTCTCCGGTTCGTCTTTCGTCTCCGGAGCCCCGTTGCCGGTCGAAATCGCTTTCATCTTTTCCGGGCTTTTTGCGGTCGCCTTTGCCGTCGTTCTTGAAATCGTCTTTTTCGCCTCCGGGTGGTCCGGGGGAGACGAAGCTCTCGAACTCACCTCTGGGAACAGAGTCCCTGTTTG
>JAUIJG010000541.1 GCA_030431355.1 bacterium | reverse complement strand
TTTTGCCGGTTCCCAAGTGGACGCCTCCGGAGAAGCGGTAGGACTTCCCAGGGGACTGATGGGCAACTCCGAAGTCGGGCACCTCACAATCGGAGCCGGTCGGGTAGTCACCCAGAAATTGACCTTGATCTCAAACACAATACAGGATGGTAGCTTCTTCACTAATCCCGCATTTCAAGATGCATTGAAGTACGTGAAAAAGCACGGCGGAAAATTACATCTAATAGGTTTGGTTTCGGACGGCTGTGTTCACTCCAGCCCGGATCATCTAGATGGTCTTCTGGAGCTTGTACGGCGCAATAACATCGATAAGACGGTAATTCATCCCATCTTAGACGGAAGAGATACTCCTCCCCGCTCAGCCCTGGGATACATGAAGGAGTTAGCCGCTAAGCTGACTCCCAGTGAAGAGATAGGCGTGGTTTGTGGTCGCTACTATGCCATGGACAGGGATGAGCGCTGGGAGCGTACAGAGAGTTACTACCGGGCCCTGGTCAATGGAGAAGGGCGCAAGGCTGACTCCTGCGTTGAAGCGGTGGAGACCGCCTATGAATTGGATCAATCCGATGAGTTTGTAAAACCGGTGGTGGTCAACAATCTACTCATCGAAGACGGTGATGCCGTTATCTGCTTCAACTTCCGACCGGACAGGGTGAGGCAGATTTCAAGGGTTCTTACCCAAAAAGAATTCAACGGGTTTGAAAGAACTCATGTACCGGATATACATTATGTATGTCTTACCAGCTATGACTCTTCTCTCAAGCTACCAATCGCTTTCGACCTTAGTCAGATGCCGAATCAAGATCTGACCATGACTCTGCCTGAGTTACTGTCCTGTAAAAAAATTGGACAGTTCCACACCGCTGAGACTGAGAAGTACGCCCATGTAACTTATTTCTTAAATGGTGGGAGAGAGGACCAGGTGGAAGGCGAGAAGCGTTCCCTTGTCCCTTCATTGAAAGTGGCTACCTATGACCTGGCTCCGGAGATGCAAACACCGGAAGTATGCAGGGTTGCTTGTGAAGCCGCGCGCTCTGATAGTTATCCATTTATTGTCTTAAATTTTGCCAATCCTGATATGGTCGGTCACACCGGTGAAATGGATGCGGCGGTACAGGCCGTGGAGGTCGTGGACGATGCTTTCGGGAAATTGCTGGAAACCACCAGGGACCTGGAAGGCACGTTAATCATCACAGCCGATCACGGGAATGTGGAGCAGATGATAAACACCAGAACCGGAGACCCCCATACGGCTCATACGACCAACCCAGTACCGTTTATAGTGGCAGATTTTAATCCGGAGCATCATCTGAATAGCTTCAGCCTTGAAAATGGAACCCTCGCCGATATTGCTCCGACCATAATCGATATTATGGGACTGGAGAAACCAAACGTAATGAGCGGACACAGTCTTGTCAAGCGCTGATTTCAAGGTCATATTGCAGTCCCAGCCGGGATTTGCAGGATTGGAACGTAAACAGTTGTGTTTCTAATTAACAAGCGGTTAATTTCAAGTGGTTTGCTATCGAAAAAATTATGGGTATAATTGCGGCCGTCATAGGTGGCGATTATTTACTAAATTGTTGCCTCCGATCATGTCAACCTTGAGCAGTAACGCTCGAGCATCATCGAAGGTATAATCATTACCCCCATAAGGAGACGGATCAATCTCATGATTATTAGATTTAGAACTCTTGCGTTGGCTTTTGCAAGTTTGTTTCTCGTAGTTTCTCTCGCTGCTTGCGGCGGTGGAGCTGATAAAGCTGGTACAGAAGGTGGCGGTGCTGAAACTGCTGCTCCTGCCGAAGGTGGAGATGCCGCTAAGGATGCCGGTGCTGATGCCGGTGCTGAAGCTGGTGCTGAAGCCGGTGCTGAAGCTGGTGCTGAAGCCGGAGCCGAAGCTGGTGCTGAGGCCGGTGCTGATGCTGGTGCTGACGCTGGTGCTGATGCAGCTAAAGATGCTGAAGCTGGCGGTGAAGAAAAGTAATAGCTTAAAAGCTTGAACTGTTAAAGAACGCCTCCTCTTGCAGGAGGCGTTCTAGCTTTAATCACGATTTAGTGTAAGAATTGCATCCCCATAACCGACAAAACCAATCTAACTCGTATGAGTCAAGGGATTACCGATGAAACTTATGTCCGCTTCAAAGCACTGGCATGCCTCCTTCCGTAATATTTCTATCGCCTGCACCCTCGCCCTGGGATTTACCATTTTCCCTGGTTCCATGTGCAATCTTAGTGGTGCTCAGGCTCAACAGATGCCCCCTGCTCAACCGGTTCAGAACGGTACCGGCCCTGGTTCCATCCCGGTACCTGTAAATGGAATGATGAACCTCAGTCCACAGCAGATGGGTCAGGGGCCTATTGTTGTTCCTGCGATTTCATTTGTTGATATAAACACCGGTCGCTTCGGTAAGCTGGAAATCGACCTTGAAGATGGCCAGTTTTTAGAAGGCTCTTGCAAGAATATTCATCTTGTTGCTCGGGATATGGACTTGAGAGAAGGGCTTTTAAAATCCCTGGATATCAACTTGACCAGAGGAAATTTTAGAGATTTCATCGTGGACAACATGACTCTCACGACAAGAGGATCCCTGCGTTTCGACACCGGGGTTTTATTCAATCAGAAGGTCCTTCAGTTCACCGAGCCGGCAGAGGCCCAGGTCGAAGCGGAGATTTCCCAGGAGAGCCTGAATTCGTTTATCAAATCTCCCCATACTCTGGATCGTCTATCGGTCACTGCGGGTCAGAAAATCGGAGCTCTGGCAAGTTTGTTTGGAGGAAAGGCACCAAATATAGGTCTGGTTATCAGCGATGGGAAACTTGCCCTGGGCAAGAAGAACTCTGTAAATATTGAGCTGGCCAGCAAAGTTGGGATGGGTCAATATGCTCTCAACATACCGGTTGAGATAGATAGCCGTCTTGAACTGAAAGATGGCTGGGTCACCATCACTGATACGAAATTGAAGACAAGCGGGAAAGAGATTTCT
>JAUIJG010000069.1 GCA_030431355.1 bacterium | reverse complement strand
ATCGGCGATGTGGCGCGGGTAGAGGATCGCACCTTCATCTGCAGCGAACAGCAAGAGGACGCCGGTCCGACCAACAACTGGATGGCTCCCGCCGACGCCAAAGAGATTCTCTACTCTCTTTTCGATGGCTGCATGCAGGGACGCACGATGTACGTGATTCCATTCAGCATGGGTCCCCTGGGTTCCTCTATTTCCCATATCGGTGTTCAGATCACCGATTCTCCCTATGTCGTCGCCAGCATGCGGATCATGACTCGCATGGGCCGGCAGGTTCTCGATACCCTGGGGTCCCAAGGGGAGTTCGTTCCCTGTCTTCATTCGGTGGGCAAGCCCCTGGCGGATGGAGAGGAAGACGTGGCCTGGCCGTCCAATTCGACCAAGTACATCTGCCACTTTCCCGAGACCCGCGAGATAATCTCGTTCGGCTCCGGATATGGTGGCAACGCTCTTCTCGGCAAGAAGTGCTTCGCTCTCCGTATCGCTTCCACCATGGCCCGAGATGAAGGCTGGCTCGCCGAGCACATGCTCATTCTCGGTCTCAAGTCTCCGGAAGGAGTCAAGAAATACTTTGCCGCTGCTTTCCCAAGCGCTTGCGGCAAAACCAATCTGGCGATGCTGGTGCCGCCCGCATCCCTCTCGGACTGGGAAGTCACCACTATTGGTGACGACATCGCCTGGATCAAGAAAGACGCTGATGGAAATCTCCGTGCCATCAACCCGGAAGCCGGCTACTTCGGTGTGGCTCCGGGTACTTCTGCCAGGACCAACCCGAACGCTATCGCCTCCATGGCCCGCGATTGCATCTTCACGAACGTCGCCCTCACCGAAGATGGCGATGTCTGGTGGGAAGGCCTTACGGATACTCCCCCGGAGAATCTGACGGACTGGCAGGGCAAACCCTGGAGCAAGGAGAGCAACAAACCGGCTGCGCATCCCAATGCCAGGTTTACTGCTCCGGCCATCAACTGCCCTTCTCTGGATCCTGAGTGGGACAGCCCGGAAGGGGTTCCCATCTCCGGCTTCCTCTTCGGTGGCAGACGCGCCGGCACGATCCCTCTCGTTCTCGAGACTTTTGATTGGGGTCACGGTGTCTACATGGCTGCCACCATGGGTTCGGAGACCACCGCTGCTGCGGCTGGCAAGGTCGGTCAGGTACGTCGCGACCCCATGGCCATGCTGCCCTTCTGCGGCTACAACATGGGGGATTATTTCTCTCACTGGCTCTCTTTTGCCCAGGATGATTCAGTGAACCTGCCCCCGATCTTCTGTGTCAACTGGTTCCGAGTCGACCAGAAAGGCAAGTTCATCTGGCCCGGTTTCGGGGATAACCTGAGGGTGTTGAAGTGGATCTTCGAGCGTACCGAAAACACCGCCCATGCCGAGGTCTCGATTATCGGCAACGTTCCGCGATTCGAGGACATCGATCTTTCCGGTTTGCCTTCTGTGGATCAAGCGGTCTTTGCCAGCCTGATCGACCTCGACCCGCAACTCTGGCGGCAGGAGATTCTTGATCAAAAGGAATTCCTGGGACGTTTCGACGGCAGCCTTCCCCGTGAGCTGCAACTCTGGCATGAGCGTATTGCCGCATCAGTGGACCTCTAGGTTGATTGACCTTTAGTTCTGATAGAACTCCTGCGGGAGTCTAGTTTTACTGTCGGGGCGAGAACAAATTGTTTTCGCCCCGGTGGTTTTTGAAAACTTGACTTTGGGATTAAAATAACTATAAGGGATAGTAAAACACCCTTTGAAAAAGATGGTCCGGGTTCCCGAATAGGAAAGTCCGGACCATCTTGCAAGAGGGTTCTAATTGTCTATGGATGCGCTTAGCGCAACAGTGGCGATGTTTTCTTGCCTTGAGGTGCAACAACACCAGGATGCTTCTCAGCTTCGCGGGAAGCTTCTTGAAGTTGTCTCTGGTGTTTCATGTTGACCTCTTCAGCGTCTCTTGCCATTTCCGCTACTGCGACTCTTTCGGAAAGCTGGTTCAGGGACTGTGGATCTCCGTTGAGATCTTCGAGCACAGCCAGTTGAAGTTCCAGGGACTCCAGGTTTGCCTGAGCTTCGTCATAACCTCTGTGACCCTTTTCCTGAGCCGATAAGTCGATCGGTTTGATGGAAAACAGGTTCTTGAGGAGGCTGACGATGGCGAACATGGTTATCAGTCCAATCGCAACAGTGAAAATAACATGGGTGGGCGAAGCTGTAAGGGTTTGAAGCACTGTATATTGTGTCCGTTCTAGACCGGGGTTGTATCCGTTCTTACCTGGTAAGTCGGATAGATTTCAAGCCAGGCTTGAAAAAAAGCGAGAAGAAAGCACTCGTTTCAGTGCGAAAGAGTGCCTTCTTCTCCAGAAAACCAGTTACTTTGGAAGTGTCGGTATTGTTAGTTCCGGCCCTTCCACTCGTCGATGTCTTTGTCGGTGTCGCAGTCATTCGGGATGTAGCAGACTTCCGAGTTCGGCTTGATGAGCCGCAGACCGCCAGCCAGGATGAAGCCGGCGATGAAGCCGCCGACGTGAGCCCAGTAGGCGACGCCTCCCGGAGAGCCACCGCTGGACTGGATGATCGGCAGAAGCTGCAGACCGAACCAGGCCGCGAGGAACCAGTAGGCGCGGATGGTGACGATGAACACCGGAGGCACGAAGGCCTTGATGTCAGCCTTGGGCCACAGAATCAGGTATCCACCAAGGACACCCGAGATTGCGCCGCTGGCTCCGAGCATCGGGACGAGGCTCGATGGGTCACTGCCGATGTGAATCAGCGCAGCAGCGATACCCGACACCAGGTAGAACACGAGAAAACCGAACCACCCCATGCGAGCTTCCATTGCCCTTCCGAAAACGAAGAGGAAGAGCATGTTGCCCAGGAGGTGCATGATACTTCCGTGCATGAACATTGCAGAAAAGATGGTGAACGTAGTCCAGCCCATCGCCGAAGGATCTCCGGAGGAGTAGGCATCGAGCAGATGGGTCGGGACAAGCGCGTAATCCATCACAAACTGCCTGAAAGTGCCGTTGCTCATGTGAGTGAGCTCAAGCACGAAAACCAGAATGTTGACGATGATGAGCGATAGCGTCACGGTAGGGAACGTGAGGCACCGCAGGTTGTCCTTGAGAGGAAACATTTTTTGGTCTCCCAATTTAGGCCCATGGATGAATCGAGTCCTTCGAAATTCGAACGGTTTTCATCCGTGGCAATATGAACCAGAGCACTCAAGCGAGTTACTCCGGCAGCTGAAGAGTGGCCGATTCCAGATGAGCACACCAAGACCACTGTCCCGGAGGAGAGTGAAATTAGTCTCTTGTGGTTTTTGTCTTGGTTAGAAGCTCAAAGAATCGGTTTCTCAGTAACTGAAAAAAATAAATGTACTCAGACAACCTACAAACTACTAGGAACGTAAAACAAGCTCACTGAATCTTTGATTCTCAGTATATATTTCTCATATAGCTGATTTTCTTGTGATCTTGAGATGGGTTATTGCTGTTTAGCTCGTGTTTTCGATGGACCGGGTTTCAATATCAAATATCGCGAAGGTGAATCATGTTGACAAGCCTCAAAGCACTGTTGTTTAGGGGGTTGGAAGTCAAGCGGTTTTTGTGGTGCGCTAGCTGTTAAGATGTCAGGTTGTTCTTCTTAAGCATATAAAAACCTATTGTTCTTGTTGGCTCTAATACAAGCTTGATAGTTTTATTTCAGTTTTTGAATTCTGCAGTTTCATCAAGTACCCAAGTTTTTTTAGTCAATTAGAGAACCCCTGAGCAATAGAGCAATACCCCCGGCATTGAATGCGCGGTGGTCTTGTTCTGGTCTCATTCTTCGGTTCCGCACCCTAGTCTTAGTCAGGCTGGCTTCTACGTAGATCAATCCCTTCCCTGGGTCTGGTCTCCGTGCCATTCTGGCTGGCTCTTCGGGATCGCCGATGAACAGGGGTTCCTCTGTGGATTGAAGCATTCATTTCACAAAAAAAATGGAGACATCCCATGAATAACCAACAGAAAAAGCGGCTTTTGAAGGCTGGTAAGCCTGTCATTAAGCTGCACTTCCTCGGCGCTGCCGGTCACGTTACGGGTTCCATGAACCTTATCGAATACTGGCAGGGAGAGGAAGTAACTCGTTTCCTACTCGACGTCGGTCTCAATATGGAGAACAGGCGCCTCGACTACGGAAACCGCTTCCCAAAAGGTATTTCCGCTCGGGACATCGACTTCATCGTGTTGAGTCACGCCCACATCGACCACTCCGGGTTTCTTCCCAAGATGGTGGAAGATGGATTCCGTGGCAAAGTCTACTGCACCCCAGCCACCGCTGATCTCACCAAGATCCTGCTGCCTGATTCCGGCTACCTACAGGAGGAGGCTGCGAAGCGGACCAATCGAAGCAAGAGCAAAGCGAAGCAGCAAAGTGCCAAGGGAGGTGCAACTGCCGGCGGTGCTAAGTCCGATGACCGCAACGCTCCAGCTCCCGGCAAGAAGCCGCTCTACACTGAACGGCAGGCGATTCGCTCCCTGAAGTACCTGAGCCCCTTGAGCTACCATGAGACCCATGAGCTGTCCAGGGGCGTCAAGGTCAGATTCACCGAAGCCGGTCACATCCTCGGCTCCGCCGTGACCACCGTGGAGATCGGAACCGGTCCCCACAAGAAGACTCTCTGCTTCACCGGAAACATCGGTCCGCGCAATATTCCTCTCCTGCGCAAGCTGGAGGTGGTTCACGGCGCGGATTACCTGATTACCGAGGCTACCTACGGAAACAAGCTTCATGTGAAGCGTGATCGTCTGGAGGAGCTGGCCCGCATCATCAACGAAGCTTATGAGCGCGCCAAGGTGACCGAGCGACGGAAAGGCAAAGGGGTGATTCTCATACCGGCCTTCGCCATCGGTCGTGCCCAGGCCGTCATGAACGACCTCAGGATTCTCATCGAGACCAAGAAGATTCCGAACCTCAAGGTCTTCCTCGATGGTCGCATGAGCATTTCCGCCACCCATGTCCACCGCCAATATCAGGGTGACATGGACGAGGTCACTCAGGCTGTGTTCGATGAAGGTGCTGATCCGTTCAGGGCTCCCAAGTTTGCCCAGTGCAAAGTCTGGAAGCAGTCGGAAGCGCTGATGGCTCCCCAGAGTGAGCCGGTCATCATCGTCGGCTCCAGCGGCATGGCCAATGGAGGACGTATCGTCGGACACCTTCAGAGCCGCCTCACTGCCAGCAACAGCACAGTGGTGTTCATCGGCTATCAGGGAACCGGCACTCTGGGTCACTCCCTGGTTAGGTTTGCTGATTCTCCGCCGGAGTCTATCGGCAAGTGTCCTGAGCCCTGCCCCAAGACTGTAAGCGTCCAGGGCAAGCAGCTCAAGGTGCGTGCCAAGGTCGAGTTCATGTCGGACTATTCCGCCCACGCAGACTACAACGACATCCTCTGGTGGCTGCGTCAGTTCAAGCAGCGTCCGGCTCAGACTTTCATCGTCCATGGTGACGAGGATGCGCTCGCTTCCCTGGGTGAGCGTATTCACAAGAGCCTGAATTGGAATGTGGAAGTTCCCAAAGCCAGGGCAACCTACGACCTCACTTGAGGAGGTGAAGTTATGACCTTTACCAGAACCGTTCCTGCTCGATTCATCGATGACAGGAAAGTGGTTTCTCTGATTAAGTCCTCTGCCCAGGAGGCGATGGATTCATTGCAGGGAGAGAGACGATTTGTTGAACCGGAGCATGTTATCACTCCGGAGCTTATCAATCTGGAAGAAGCCGCCGGTGAAGTTCTGGGTGAAAAGCCGGAGTCTTTGCTGGCGGTGGTAGAAGCCCTTTTCGACGAGGAAGCTCTTGCGTATTTGAGAGGGAAGTGCAAGAACCGTTACTGGCTCTTCTTCCTACTCACCCATCTTGAAACCTCAACCTTTCCTGTGGATGTGCTTGCTCTTGCCAGGGCTCACGCTCGCGCCAAAGCAGCCATCCTGGACAGGCGCTACGGTTTCAACTGGCTGACGCCGGCTGATCTGATCTACAGTTTGAAAGGACTGCCCCCGGGCTTTGTCTTTGAAATGTGGGAGACCGGGCGACTGCTGGCTCATAAAGACAGTGTCGCTGACGGTTTCGGCATCATTCTCAATCCGCTTTTGATCGACGATTGATCCGACAATATTTGCTGGCAACAAAGTAGCTTGCGTATATGGTGGCACTTGTCTGTTTGACAGGTGCCGCCATATTTCTCTGCTCAGAGCATACACGAGATAAAAAAGGTAATAACAATGTTCAGTGTAGCTGTGTGGATCTGTATCATCGGTATCTTGCTTTCCTTCGTGGGCATGGTCACAACCGAGCGGGTGTCAAATATGATTGCTCCGCGGAAAGAGGGTTTCCTGGCAATTCCCAGGACAATCCTGTCCATGATCTGGTTGGTTGGCGGGCAGATTTTCTGCCTTGTGGTGCTGATGAGCTTCTTGCTGGTTCTGGCTCTTATCTTTTGAGTCGGCGCCGGGTTTTGAGAAGCTTCCTTTAACTCTTACAGGGGCCGGAGAGATCGCTTAATCGCTTTCTTTTCGGCTCTTTTTTTGTTTGCCAAACAACTATAATAAACAGTAGGAGTCTAAAATACTAATTGGTCTCTTTTGCCGAGTCGAAATTATTCAGCATTTAATCAGCCGTTAAATAGAGCTGGAGACTTTGCTTCCTTTTGCCACATGTCTGTAAGAGGTCGTGAATCCCTCTGCTTTGGCATAGGAGAGAACCTTCTCTACGTCCTTCTCGACCACGGCGCCGGCCATCTGTGTAACTTCGTCCTCCCAGGGGATATCGAAGTCATCCGCGCCATAGGAGAGGGCTCTGAGGGCGTTCTGATTTTGGGTAAGAACCGAGGCGCGGATATGCTTGATGTTGTCCAGATAAATACGACTGAGAGCGAGGTGTCTTAAGTACTCGCCAGCGCTTATCTCTTCGCCGCCTAGCTCGTTGTTGTAGGGTTTATAAGTCCAGCAGAGGAAACTGAATACCTTTCCGTCCACTTCGTCCTGGAATTTTCTCAAGCTCTCCAGGTGGCTTTTATAATGGCTCTTTGGGTCTCGTAGTACTCTTCCACTGTGTACTTCAAGGGGCTGTGTCTCTTCCTGAAAGAGTCGGCTAGAATTTCGGCACCGCCGCCGGTGATCCATCTAACTCCCGCTTCTTTTAATCTCTCCAGAGTCTCTTCCAGGGAAAGTTTGGAAAGCCTGGCTATATAAAGCAGTTCGACGATGGTAAGAGCATAGAACTCAATCTGTTCACCATACTTATTTCTGATGGAAGAAAACAGATCGACGTAGTAGTCGATGTTTAATTTTGGGTTGAATCCGCCGTTGAATCCGAAAAGATCGCCGCCCACAGCTATCAATTCATCTATCTTTTCAAAAATCCACTCTTTGCTTTTTACATAACCTTCCGGGGAATTTGGCAGTCTATAAAAGGAGCAGTAGTCGCACTTTGCCACGCAAACATTGGTGTAATTGACGATTCGCATCAAAAGATAAGTTGCCGTATTCGGTCGATGAAACCTGTCCCGGACCTTATTGGCCAGTCTCTTAAGGTCCTCATCAGAGCCATTTTCGTAAAGCCACCTTGCTTCTTCGGTGGTGATTCTCGTTTGCTGGCTTACTTTTGATTCGATCTTTTCAAGAGAGATAGTCATGGCGGGCTCACGATATAGTAAAGGGCATCAAGAAGTATATACTTATTCCGCCGCCTCAGTCTTTCTCGTGTAGCCTCGTATAGTTAGATTACAATAAGATCGCTCATGCATTTGCTGGAGTAGAAAAGCGTATGTCCGAAGAGACCAATGAAACCCCTTTGCAGGAGCAGGATTCCGATTCTTCTTCCGATGTGGTCACAAGCAAGACCAGAACTACCATGGGTTCGGTCATCAGTCTTCTGGCGTTGACTATGTTTGTGGGAGGCGCCCTGGTTACGCTTATGATGCTTGCCCGTTCTTTCAATATAGAAGGGCAGACTCTTGTGGCGTTTGTTGTATTGTCTTGCGCCCTGGTGCTCGGTCTGGCAGGCTATCTGATCACCAATCTCATGGGCGATAAACCGCTATTAGGTGCTTTCATAGGAGCGCTACTGGGCGGCTTTTCCGGGTTTATGTTTTACACCCAGACTGCCTCTTGTTCCTGGTGGCACTAATGGTCAGTCAAGATTTTTGACTTCCAAATTATCCGCCGGGTCGCCGCGAAAGACACAGAATTTTGCCAGTCCCTGGCTTTTCAGTTGATCCAGCTGTTTTTTCATGTCTTTTCTACGGGGAACCAGACTCACGTTTGCCGATCCGGAGTCTGATTTCAGCTTTTGGAAAGCTTCCATTACGCCGGTCAGGGAGTCTCTGCCCTGGTCGTAAATAAGAGCCGTCAATTCTATTTTTTCAGGGATGGAAAAATTCTTTTCCGCCAGAATAGAGATTATTCTCTCAAAGCCCAGGGAGAATCCGCAGGCGGGAACTTCTCTGCCGAGGAATTTGCCGATCATGTGATCGTAACGCCCTCCACCGGCGACAGAAGATTTGGAGCCCGGCGCGGAGATTTCAAAAATGGGTCCGGTATAGTAGCCCATGCCTCTTACCAGGGTTGGGTCGAAGACAGCTTTGAAATTCTTTCCTGCTTTGGAGACAGCCTCAATTAATGCTTTTAGGTTTTGTAAGCACTCCAGATCATTTGGCGTGGGTAGGGTGCTTATCATTGATTCGACTTGCTGTGTGCCACTACTTGTAGTGTCTTCGAGTAAAGGCGATATGGTTGTGAATAGTTGAGATAGCTTTTCGATCGCTTCTTCAGAGCCGTGGCTAACCTGTCCCAATTCTTCCTTGACGCCTTTGAGACCGATTTTGTCCAGTTTGTCTATGGCGATGAAAACTCTTTCCCAGCTGGATTTATCGAAACCGCAAAATCCGGCAATCTCCTGCAAATATCTTCTATCGTTTATTCTCAGGGTGAAGTCTTCCAGTCCAAGGGAGAGGAGGGCTGTGGTACTTGCGTTCAATAGATCCAGCTCGGCGAAAGTAGATTTCAAACCGATGATATCTATGTCGCACTGGGTGAACTGTCTGTATCTACCCTTTTGTGGTCGTTCCGCCCGCCAGACATTTCCTATTTGAATAGCCTTAAAAGGGGTGGGTAAATCGTTGACGTTGTTGGCATAGTAGCGTACCAGTGGAACGGTAAGATCAAATCTCAGACCCAGGTCCGACAGCTCAGTCTGCTTGCCGTTTCCTGATACGGCTTTTTCTAACTTCTCTCCGCGCTTCAAAATTTCAAAAATCAACTGAAGGTTTTCGCCACCTTCGCCTCTTTTTAGTAGATCGATATTTTCCAGGGCAGGTGTTTCGATGGAGGTGAAGCCATGTTCACGGTAAGTCTTTTTTATAACCTGGGTGGCCCAGTCTCTCAGCGCCGACTCATCCGGGAGGATATCACGGGTGCCTTTGGCGGGGGTTGCACGAAGGGTTTCTTGTTTTGACATTGCCATCTACTCTGTCGTTACGGTGATTACATCATCCGATGAGTCTAACTCAAATAAGGAGAGTCAAAACTTTATTCACTGCCAATCTTGACTTTTATTTCCTTTCCGCTTTGCGCTAAGTGCGCAATATCAAAAGGGCTTTTGACATCCCCTGGGGAGAATCCTTGTTTGTATTGATACATGGGGAATGCGGGGGAATTGAATCGGACTTGAATGTCATGGGGAATGTCGGCGTGTCGCCCAGGTTCTCAAATCGGAGGATTCTCTCAGGTTGATAGCTTTAGACTCAACGAGCTTTTATATTCAAATTTATTTTTTGACAGAAACTATATTTCCGCATCCCAGAACTAAAACTAAAACTAATAACCATCAGCTTCGGCTGAACAAATTTGCTTGATCACTCAGCCAGTCTTGTTGCTCTTGCTCTCAAGGTTTCAAGAATCGGCTGTGGTCAATGACATATGGAGACTTCTTATGAAACCTACCAAAAGAAGCCGCTCTTCGTTGTGGCGTAGATTTCGGAATTATGCTCAACTCTGTGTGACAAGCGGTTTTATTCCCAGACGCGTCCCTGCTCTTGTCAAAATTGGCAAAGCGATAGGCAGTTTCTGGGCGTTTATTCAAATCGGCAAAGTGACTGTAATCGGTGCCGAGAATTTGAAAGCAGACGGATATACGATTTTCTGCCCTAATCACAGCTCCCTGCTTGATGCAATCGCCGTGGTTCCTCAAATGCCTGACAACATGCACTACATGTCGGCGGTTGAGGAAATGCGCGGATTCTTTGGAATCAAGGGAATTCTCATGGGCAGTATGGGTTGTTTTCCTGTGGACAGATCCCGTGGCAGAACCGTCATTGAGCCGGCAACTGATCTGCTTGCTTCCGGCGGAGTCAACATCATGATTTTTCCGGAAGGCAAGATCAGCCCCAGCGGTGAATACCTGCGATTTAAAAAGGGACCTGCCTGGATTAGTATCGGCGCGTTTGAAAAGTTGAACCGGAGCAAACCTGTGGCGATTGTGCCGATGCACATCTGCTATGGGAACCGGCATGAAGACAGCGCCCTCAGCTTTGGAAAGATGTTCTTCCACTGGCGTAAAGGTGTGACAATTACCGTTGATCCTCCTATCTATCTGAGTTCTCTGGATTCATTGGACGCCACGGAGCTGACAAGGCTGCTGCGTCTGGATATCACCGACGCGGTCTGTGAAACTACAGGTGGTGCTTAGGTGCCGCCGGCTGTTAGAGAAGGTTGAGCGAGTTAGTCGCCTTGATTCGACAAGTATGAGCACAATTCTTTAATTGATATTGGGCAGCAGGTGGACGGCTGAATGAATCACAGTGTTGATGAGTTCAGCCTTCCACCTTTGCTCAGATTCCACAGATGTTTCAATTTTTTTCTTTTGATTAAAAATACTATAAGAAGCAGTAGAAAGATTTTGAAAAGCAAAACGCGGCTCCTCTTTCTAGAGAAGAACGCGTTTCGCTAAAACATCCGACAGGGTTCCTTCAAATCAGGTTATCTGTCAGGCGAAAGACAATAGAAGCTGGGCAAGGGTTCTCACCCCCACACCGGTGCCGCCGGCAGGCTCGATACCGTGGGCGTTGGCGTTTGTTCGAAAGGCTGTTCCGCCGATATCGGCATGAACCCATTCGACGCCTTCGTTCACGAATTCACGCAGGAACCAGGCGGCGGTGATAGCTCCGGGACCTGAGCCGTCGTTGGTCAGGTCTGCCATTGGGCTTTTGTTTTCCTCCCGGTAGATAGCGGGCATTGGCAATTCGTGCATGGTCTCTCCGGCGAGCCTGGCCGCTTTCAGAACTTTTCTTGTGAAACGTTCTTGATTGCCGAATACTCCGGTCACATAGGAGCCCAGAGCTTCTTCCACGGCTCCGGTTAGGGTAGCCAGGTCGACTATCATTGTGGCTTCACACTGTTCCTGGGCATAATGCAAGGCATCAGCCAGGGTGAGTCTTCCTTCCGCGTCGGTATGCCCGACCTCGACAGTTTTGCCGGACATTGTCGTGATAATGTCTCCTTGCAGGAAGGCTTCTGCCGAGATCTGATTGTCGGTGGCTGCCACCAGGGCTCGCACTGAGATGCGAGGTTTGATAGCTGAAATCAAAGACATGGCTGCGATTACAGAAGCGGCTCCTGCCATATCCATCTTCATGTCTTTCATGCTGGTGTAGTCTTTTATGTTCAGCCCGCCGGTATCGAATGTGACACCTTTTCCGACTAACGCGAGGCAATCTTGAGTGGCACCGCTGGCAGGGTCGTAGCTCAATTCGATAAAGCTCGGCATCTCTTTGGAGCCTTTGTTTACGGCTAGTAGTCCGCCCATCTTCATGCGGCGGATATCCTGTTTGCCGTAGACTCTGCAAGTGATAATCCCTTCAGAGTTGGAAGCCACTTCACTGGCAGCCTTTGCCAGTCTCCTTGCGGTCATCTTTGAGGGTGGCTCGTTGACCAGATTCCTCGCCAGGCATGTCGCCTCACCCAGGTTAACGCCGAAAGCGGCTCCTCGTTTGGCTGCTTTTAGCGAGTTGCGTCCGGCGATTAAGGTCAGCGATTTGAGATGGGTTTGTTCCGCTTCATCGAGCCAGGGACCGGTTTTTGAGTGATTCGGCTCATAGTCTGCCAGAACACAATACTCGGCAACGACCTGGGCAAATTGTTCCACGCAGAAACTGTTCAGGTCCACATCGATGAGCGGGAAGATCAGATGTTCCGCATGGACGGTGTCTCTGGCAGCGGTGAAGGCCTCAGCCAGTACTTCTCTGAGTCCGTCCGCGGTCAATCTCGAACGCTGTCCCAGTCCCAGCAAAATGATCTTGTCCAGGCCCTCGAAAGAGAGATCGGTGTCGATCACTTTTGACTGCTTGTACCTTGGGTCGAAGCCGTCATGCTCAATCCTGCGACTGAGAAGTCCTCCGGTGATTTCATCCACGGCTTCTAAGTGCGGGTTTTTCATGCCTTCGCCGGCTCCGGAAAACATAATCAAAACAATGCTGAATCTCTCCCCGGTCATCTTTTTCAGGGTCGAAGCGAGTTTCCCAGAGGTAACATTTACTTCCGGTTTCATAGTGGTCTCCTTGGAAGTTGACACACTTCACTAATTTTGTCGCTCTTCAACCAAGTTCATTGACGCAGCATAAGTCGGCAAGGCTAACAGGCTCTGCCGGGTAATGCTGGTACAAACTAGTTGTCTTTGAACTTAAGTTGAATTGTGCTGAAAGAAATAACACTCTTGCTGAAAAAATAGTTGTTCTTAAAAATCTATCTGCTTCTTTCGCTGTTTTTCAAGAACTATAGATGCATCAAGCTGTTTTGAATGTGTGGGACATCAGCTCAATAGCAATTACCACCGCCATTATCATTCATGCCTGGTGAAGATCGCGCAAATTTATGACAACCAACTGTATTAGCTGCTGTCAAAGGGTGTAGGCCGGTAAAACTCATACATATGCGCAGCTCAATATCACAGATGTTGAGTTAGCCAAGGGGTGCTAGGTCCGATACCTTGACTATTGGGCGGAATCAGGCAAGAAGTGTTTTTCAACGATCTTCTAATTTTTGGCGGTTAAATTAGAACCTTTCCGAACCCTATAGTGAAGTATCTTTCTTTGCCACTTTTGCGGATATATCCAGTAGTTATACGTCTTTCACCAGCAGTTATTTAGCTCTCTGATTTGCTTCAGAAGAGTTGCTACAACAAATCAAACAATAATTTTGCGGAGTCGAACATGAAAACTCTGAGAAATGTGGTGATTATCGGCGGTGGACCTAGCGGCCTTACCGCAGCGATTTACACGGCTCGGGCCCAGCTTGAGCCATTGATGATTGAAGGGATTCAACCGGGTGGTCAGCTTACAACTACCACTGAAGTTGAAAATTACCCTGGTTTCGCCGATGGTGTCGACGGCAATGAATTGATGCAGTCCATGCGTCAACAGGCTGAGAGATTTGGCACCGAGTTTCTTTCCGAGTCAGTGGTTTCGGTCGATTTTTCCAATAAGCCGTTCAAAATCAAGACCGAAAGCCAGGAAATTGAAGCTCTTTCCGTGATTATCTCGACCGGTGCTCAGCCGCGCATGCTTGGTCTGGACTCGGAAAAAGCTCTCACCGGACGTGGAGTTTCAGTCTGTGCCACCTGTGATGGATTTTTCTATCGCGGCAAGGATGTGATCGTTGTCGGTGGTGGTGACGCGGCGATGGAAGAGGCGATTTTCCTTACACGATTTGCATCTTCGGTCAAGGTTGTGCATCGACGAGATCAGTTCCGTGCTTCTCCGATCATGGTGCAGCGCGCCAGGGACAACGAAAAGATCGAGTTCATTCTTGAGTCTGCCCTGGAAGAGATTCTCGCCGCTGAAAGCGAACATGGCGGTGTGGTCGACCGGGTCAAGATCAAGAATTTGAAGTCGGGAGAACTTTCCGAAGTCCCCGTCGACGGTGTTTTCATCGCCATCGGTCATAAACCTGTTACCTCAATCTTTGCTGGTGCTCTTGAGCTGGACGAGAAAGGCTATATCAGAACAACTGATACCAGAACCAGTATCGAGGGCGTCTTCGCGGCCGGCGATGTGCAGGACTCGAAGTACCGTCAGGCGGTCACGGCGGCTGGTTCCGGCTGTCAGGCTGCTCTGGAAGCGCAATGGTATCTGGAATCTCTGACGGCTTCCATATCGGAGGAAGCTAAGCCCAAGAAGAAGGCAGGCAAGAAGCGCTCAAAGAGGTCCAAGCGCTAACTGGGAATCCCAACCTTTTCATCGATTCGAAAGCGGACTCCGGTGCAATACCCGAGTCCGTTTTTCCTTTTGTTTATACAACTATGCAGGATAGTAGAAGCAGTCTGCTTTTACTGATTGGCGAGAATGGTTAAAATGACATTGACGTCTCAATACTGAGGATTCGGGTGTCACAATCTGACGACATTTGTGGCAAATGCGGGAAACCAAATCAGGATGGTTTTTCAGGGTCTTTAACGCAATGGGTCGCGCTTTGTAAATGTAATCTTCTTGGTTCTGAGGAGACATCGGACGCTACGATTTATGTCTGTTTGAAGTGCGCCAAGAGAATTAAACGCGGCCGTGCCGGCACTTTTACCCAGTGGATATTTAGATCTGATGTTTGTGAATGCTCGGAGCCGGAGCCGGTTGAAAGAGCCGCTTCGGAATTTGAGAGCCAGTTTGAGAGGGGTTCAGTTGACCTGTCCTCTGTCGAGGAGATGGCTGTTGACAGTGATAAGTTTCCGCTCGAAAGATTTGCTCCGATAGAGGTAATCAGCTCAACAAGCAACAGTACTCTATATCTTTCGGTAGACAGATTACTTGGAACCACGGTGGCAATAAAGGCCATTACGCTGCATCAACCGGAAGATATTGTCGACTTTCAAAGCGAAGTAAAAGCGCTTGGGAGCTTATCTCACCCCGGACTGGTGAAAGTCTTTGACTTTGCCGAGAAAAGTGGTGCCCCTTATATGGTTATGGAGTATGTAGATGGACTAAGTCTGCGGGAATACCTGAATCAAAGGCACTTTCTTAGTGTTGAAGATACGCTTTTTATTCTGTTGAACTTGTGCGATACCTTACGCTACTGCCATTCTAAGAGGGTTCTGCACCGGGACATCAAGCCGGAAAATATTTTGATTGAGAGTATTAATGAAGGGTTGAGAGTCAAACTTGTGGATTTCGGTCTAGCGTTCTCAGATGACACTATTTTTGAAAGGGGAGATACCATAGCCGGTACGCCATTGTATATGGCGCCAGATTCAGGACGGGGGCGGAAGTATACAGTCAGCTCGGAGATTTACTCTCTTGGTTGTGTGGCTTTTGAGCTGTTAAGCGGCAGCCCCCCATTTGTCGATGAGAGTCCGCTGAAATTGCTCAAGCTACATGCTGAGAGTGAAATTCCTTCCTTGTCGCAAAGGTCTAAACAGCCCATTCAGCTTTCACTAGAACAGATTGTCACCAGGTGTCTTGCAAAAGACCCGGAAAATCGTTTTCAGTCAGTGGAAGATCTTCAGTCGGCAATTAGAGAATTAGACTCGATTGTTGACAGTGATCAGGATGATGAAGAAGAGTTGCCGGAGCGGTCTGATTTGACTGCCGATGAGAGTCCCGACCAGAAGTTCGAAAAGAATTCTTTCGTTTTGAACAAACTTTTGATAGCAATAACTTTCGCTTTGATCGTGTTTGGTTCTGCGGCTTATGCGGTTATCTATTTCATCAGTGTAAGAGATTCAAAAAAGACGGAAGAGTCGATAGAGCACTATCAACAGACTATTCTGGATAACAGCAATCCATACGAATATCTAGATCCTGAAGATAATCTGCCGCACCAACTTGCCGTAGTGGATAAATCAACAAAAAACCTTTATTTCACAGGCAAGGGACTGACGGACAAGCAATTGAGAGAGCTTACCAAGAAAGGACCTAATGTTGACCAGTTTCACTTGTATGGATGTGATTCCGTCACAGGCAAAGGACTCCAGTACTACTTTAGTCAGGTAAAGCCAGCACAAGTTACCTTCTCTGCCGAGTCCTCCGGTGGTCAATATATGAGGGCTCTAGCCAAAAATGAAATGCTGAAATATCTCACGCTGAGAGAGTTAGAAGCGCATTCACTTGAGGCGTTGCCTAAGAGTATTGATTCTTTGCTCTCAATAACAGTTAAGTTGTCCAGGGTTTCAAGTGCTGATACGGCAGAACTATATAAAATCAAAAATCTCAATAGATTGCTCTTCATTAGTTGCATTCTCGAGAAAGGAAGTTTAGTCAATCTGAGCAAGACGGATCTTGCCATTGTCGAGTTAGCGGCATGTACTGTTTATGCATCAGATTTGACAGGACTGCAAGATCTCAATCACCTTAA
>JAUIJG010000068.1 GCA_030431355.1 bacterium | reverse complement strand
GAAGCCGAAAAGCATCAGCCAAAAAAGCAAAAATAGATCCTAACACGCTCCAGTAAGCCTCATTGGCTTATTTGAAATACTTAAGCGCTATACACGGCTTTACCTCTTATATACGTTGCTTCTATGCAGCGATCATCACCCAGGAAGACCAGGGATGAGAGTATGTCTTCCGTGTCGGCGCTCAAAATATCTCTGGCTATCGCTCCCCGTCTTGTGGGATCTACTATTATAAAATCTGCATCTTTACCGGCAGCCAGGGAGCCGGTCTCTTCTTCGATGCCGAGGGCCACGGCTCCACCGAGGGTGGCACGGTAGAAAAGTTCTCTGGGGGTGAGCCAGTCTTCGGGCTGTATATAGTTGGCGTCTTTCATCACTTGAAAAATGGTCATCTCCGGTCCTGCCGCCACGTCTGAGCCCAGACCGAAGCGAATTTGCGCTTCTTTAACACGCTGCCACTGGAATACTCCGCTTTTGAGGAAAAAGTTTGAGCTGGGGCAATGGGCCAGTGAACAATCTTTGCCACCCAGGGATTTCAGGTCATGGTCGTCCAGATGGATGGAGTGGGCAAAAATAGTTCTCTCGCCTAAAAGATCATGCTTTTGATAAACGTCCACATAGCTGCGTGAATCAGGGAAAAGTGACTTGACCAGCTCCACCTCGCCGTGGGACTCAGCCAGGTGAGTGTGGAGATAAGAGCCTTTTGACTGATGCCAGGCTTTTCCTACTTCTCCCAGCAGTTCAGGGCTGGAGGTGACGGCGAAACGCGGAATGAATGCGTATTTCAAGCGTCCCCTGTCTTTATCGTGCCACCGATCATATAAGGCAAGGGATGCTTCAATCGCTTCTCCCACATCTTCGGTGAGATCAGAGGGACTATTGCGGTCCATCAAAACTTTGCCCATGATCACCCGGTTACCCAGCTCTTCGGCCACGGAGAATGCCCTGTCGGTGGAATCCTTATGAATGGTGGTGAATACGCAGGCTGTGGTGGTCCCGTTTCGCAAAAGTTCGTCGAAGAACCAGCGAGCGATTCTTTCGGCGTAGTCAACATCTTTGAATCGGGCTTCAGCAGGGAAAATGTACTTTTCCAGCCACTTGAGAAGATGTTGGCCTGACCTGCCGGTCTGGGTCACCTGGGGAAGATGTACATGCATGTCGATGAAGCCCGGCAATATAAGTTTATCGCCCAGGTCAACTACCTTGATGCCATCAATATTCAGATGCATTTCGGAGGCGGTGCCGAGGGCGACTATTTTGCCGTCTGAGCCCACAACCAGGCATCCATCTTTTAGATCGATATACGAACTCTCGCTTTCCGGAGAGACTATATGTCCTTTATATACTGTTTTGCCATTGCCGGCGCCAACTTCAGCCATCTTTCCGGCTCCAATAACGCTGTTCCGGAAGATAATAGCTCACCCGACAGATAATTACATTCCTATCCAAGTGGATAGTTTGAGGCGCTGAGCGCTCCTGGCATATCCTTTATAGGTAGAAAGCACATAAACGAATCTTCTTTGATACAGCTTTGGCTCTATCGGGTGAGGACCACCTTCTATGAAATGATGTATGATCTTTCAAGAGTCGATCTCTATTAGTAGTTTTTTGTCTTGAGATACAAATGACCACAACTCCTGCCCAGAGCCTGACAGCTCATCTCATTCTCGATCAGCTTAATTCTGAAGGGTGCAGATATGTATTCGGCTCCAATGCCACTTCTGATTCTCCGATAACAGCTGCCCTGCTCCGCAGCAAATACCATTCCAGCGAACGTATCAAATTCATTGGTACTTTGCATGAAGCCATCGCCGTGTTTATGGCCACCGGCTATTCCCAGGCTACTTCTCTTCCCTCCGTGGTCAATTTGGTTTCCGGTCAGGGTTTGTTGAATGCCATTCCGGCGATCTACTCAGCCCATCGTTCCCAGACACCGGTTGTGCTTCTTGCGGATCAAGAAGACTCATATTTGCTCAATGAAGATCCACCCCTTTCTGTGGATCATCACCGCACTGTAAGCTCCGTTTGCAAGTTCATGGCGGAGGCGAGAACGGCCAGGGAGGTCTGTCGACTCATTCGAAGAGCCTTCCATGAAGCCCTTACTCCTCCCAAAGGACCGGTGGTTCTCTCGATACCAATAAACCTCTCTCTCTCCACGGCCAGGGCCCAGGTAATGTCTCCGCCGGTATCGAGTCCCCAGGGTGCGGCTGACGAGAATTCTGTTGCCAAAATTGTCCAGAAGCTTACCGATAGCCACAGCCCCTGTATCATTGCCGGCAATGAAGTCTCTCAATATAGAGCCAGAAAAGAGGTGGTGTTGATCTCCGATGTGCTCGGCTGTCCTGTCTATTGTGAGCCGCTACCCACCGGGGTGAATTTTCCCAACAGGCACCCGCATTTTCATGGCGTATTGCCCCTCAATCCCAAAGAAGCCAGCTCTATCCTTAGCAAGCATGACCTTTTCCTGCTTCTGGGTGTGCAAAACCGGTTGCCGTCTAGAACCGATGGACCTTCTTTGCTGCCGGACAATGGCATCGCTATTCAGATCAACATGGATGGCAAGTTGGCTGGAAAGACCCTGCGTTCCAATCTGGCTATCCAGGCTGATATCGCAGAAACTCTTTCTCGTCTGCGGGCCGAGTTGCAGCTGCAGGTTGATAAGAGTTGGCTTAAGGCAGCCAATGTTCGAGCAAGGAACACAATCGCTGCCATCTCCGAGAAACGGCAGAAACATGAGTCTTCTTTGAACTTTCCTGACCCTAATAGCCAGACTCCTCTATTCTGGTTGCTTAGAATTCTTGATGGGACAAGACCCCAGAAATCCGTCATCGTCTCAGACATCATTGAAACCTCCAATCAACCCTTTGAGGTGCTTAGCCTGGAGAGCGGTTCGTCCTTTTTCTCGAATACCAGCGGTGTATCCGGTTATGCTTCCGGAGCGACCATGGGTATTCAGTGGGCCGGACGTGATATTCCGGTGGTATGTCTTACCGGAGATGAATCTTTCCTTGGTTATCCCCAGGCCCTCTGGACTGCCGGACACTATCAACTCAATTCAAAATTCATCATTGCCAAGACCCAGGGAGTGAACAGCTTAAAGATTGCTCCTTCGGCTCCCAGCAAAAAAGCACTGCGCTGGCAGTTCTCCGATCCCAAGATTGATATCAAGCAGCTAGCCGAGTCATTCGGTATAAGCGCTGAATCCGTTAAGGTGTTTGGCGACCTTGAACCTGCTGTGGCGAGGCTTTTCGAGCATACGGGACCACAGCTTCTGGAAGTGGATGTGGTGGTCTAGCGCCTTCTTTTCAACCGTAGTCAAGACCCTCTTGTTATTTACTGGGATGACAAGGGTGGATTTTTCGCTCAAAAAAGCTTAGCGAATTGCTTAAATCAAGTGAGTTTCTGGGGTTTAGTTGATAAACTTTAAGACTTACGCTGGTCCTAACTGGTAAATGGTGTTCAAACAGTGAAAACATTAGCTGCAAACAGCAAAGAAAAAACCGATAACAAAGAGCAAATAGTCAACAACTTCTCTATCCATGTTGCTACGGTAAATGGTTCAGGAAGCCAATCTTCGAATACTGTTCTGATGAGATCAATCTTTCAGATGGGTATTCCCGTGAGCGGTAAGAACCTTTTCCCCTCCAACATCATGGGCTTGCCGACCTGGTTTACTATCCGGGTGAGCAAAGACGGATACATAGCGCGCACCAGGGATGTGGATATCCTCGTGGCCATGAATCCGCAGACCGCCATCGATGACGTCAAGGAATTGAGACCCGGTTCGGTCTGTGTGAGCCCGCTTGAACTCAGTCTCGATAAGGTGCGGGATGACGTCAAGCATTATCAAGTACCCTTCTCTGACCTGGCTAATGAAGCCACCGATAACGTCAAGCTTCGAAAGCTTCTCACCAACATAATCTATGTTGGTGTACTGGCTCATCTTCTCGATATTGATAATGACGAGATTGAAAAATCCATCAAGCGTCAGTTCGAAGGCAAAGACAAAGCCATCGATCTGAACATCAACGCAGCTAATATCGGTAGAAAATGGGCCAGTGAAAATCTGGATAAAGTCGATCCTTATATATTGAGTCCTCTCAATAAAACAAAAGGCAAGATAATTGTTGACGGTAACGGCGCCTGCGCCATCGGTTGTCTCTTCGCCGGTGTTTCGGTGGTTACCTGGTATCCGATCACACCGTCCTCCAGTCTTTGTGAACAGCTAATCGATCACCTGGAGAAATACAGGAAGAACGATGACGGCAAGAATACTTTCGCCGTTGTCCAGGCTGAAGATGAGCTTGCCGCAGTTGGAATGGCTCTGGGAGCGGGCTGGGCTGGTGCTCGTTCAATGACCGCCACTTCAGGACCGGGGATCTCCCTGATGTCTGAGTTCACCGGATATGGTTACTTTGCCGAGATTCCGACAGTCATCTTCGATATCCAGCGAGTAGGTCCGTCCACCGGATTGCCCACAAGAACATCCCAGGGTGATCTGATAAGCACCTATTTCCTTTCCCACGGTGATACCAAGCATCCTATCCTTCTGCCCGGTTCGGTGGCAGAGTGCTATGAGTTTGCCATCAAAGCGTTCGATATGGCAGAAAGACTCCAGACCCCGGTTTTCGTGCTCAGTGATCTTGACCTGGGAATGAACAACTGGATGTCTGATCCTTTCGAATATCCGAGCGAGCCTTTTGATAGAGGTAAGGTACTGAGCGCAGAAGACCTTGAGAGACTGGGTGGTTTCGCTCGTTATAAAGATGTGGATGGCGATGCTATTCCTTACAGAACCCTTCCCGGCACCAAGCATGATAAAGCTGCATACTTCACCAGAGGTTCCGGTCACAATGAAAATGCCGGATACACGGAGAAACCGGAAGACTATCTATACCTCATGGATAGACTGAAGAAGAAATGGGAATACACCCAGAGCCTAGTGCCCCAGTCCATTGTAGAAACTGACAAAGATGCCAAAATTGGAATCATCGCATTCGGTTCTACCCACTGGGCTGTTGTGGAGAGCCGCGACGAGCTACGCGATCAAAAGCTACCCACAAGCTACCTCAGAATCCGGGCTCTGCCTTTCACCAAGAAAGTGAAGGAGTTCGTGGATGCCCATGATCGAGTTTATGTGGTAGAGCAAAACAGGGATGGTCAGATGCTTGATTTGATCAGGCTGGAGTATCCGATGCTTGCCACGAAGCTCAAGTCCATCCGCCACTATAACGGTCTACCCATCGATGCTCAGTTTATTACTGAACATATCATTGAACAGGAGAACTAGGAGTCATGGCTGAATCAACAACTAAGCAATCTTCTCCCAAGGCCCGTCCGCCAGCCACCAATAAACTTGGATTGACTCTGGCAGACTATCGTGGACTACCTTCCACCCTGTGCGATGGCTGTGGACACGACGCTATCACAAGCCAGATCATAAAGGCATTCTGGGAGCTTTCCATCGAGCCGCACCAGGTTGTAAAACTGAGTGGTATCGGATGTTCCAGTAAGACCCCCGCATACTTCTTGAATCGATCCCATGGATTTAACTCTGTGCACGGAAGAATGCCTTCCATCGCCACAGGGACTCACATGGCAAACAAGAAGCTTATTCTGCTCGGAGTCAGCGGTGATGGTGATTCCGCAAGTATAGGACTCGGCCAATTCGGTCATATGATCCGGAGAAACCTTCCTGTGATCTACATCGTTGAAAACAACGGTGTATACGGTCTCACCAAAGGTCAGTTTTCGGCCACTTCAGATAGAGGCTCCAAGCTCAAGGATGGTACCACCAATGAGTTGACCGCCATCGATCTTTGCGGGCTCGCAATCGAGCTTGGTTGCGGCTTCGTGGCAAGGTCATTTGCCGGAGACCCCAGGCAGCTGGTATCGCTATTGAAGGCAGCGGTTTCTCACAACGGAACGGCTATCATCGATGTAATCAGCCCCTGTGTCACATTCAACAATCACGCCGGTTCAACCAAAAGCTATAAACATGCAAAAGAGGTGGATACCCCGTTGCATGAGCTTGGCTATGTTCCATTCTACGAACAGATAACCGTCGACTATGAAGAGGGTGATGTCAGGGATGTAACTCTGCATGATGGTTCTATTCTCCAGCTCAAAAAACTGGATAAGGACTATGATCCCTCCGATAGATTTGCCGCGGATCACGCCATCCATCAGTCCCATCGTGATAAGTCCTTATTGACCGGTCTTCTTTATTACGACAAAGAATTGGTCGACTTCACCAGGGTGAAAAGTCTGGTGGATACGCCTCTTTCCGAGTTGCAAGAGGATACCCTCAGACCTAAGAAAGCGGTCCTCGATGAGATAATGGAATCGTTGATGTAGGCTCAAAGAAGTCCATATAGACGTTTCGCGTTATCGGCCAGGATCATACTCCCTACCTCCTCGACCTCGGGGCTTTCTAATGTGCCCTGGTCCAGGTGATACTGTATTGCTCCCGAAAGTCCGCTTCTTGTGCACATAGCTCCATAGAAGTAAGCTTCCGGCATGCTGTGCCCGTCGGTGCCCGCCATGATCTTATTGTAAGGTGCAGCGGCCAGGGCTTCAATATAGATTGATTTGATCAATCCCGATACTAAAAATGGTGCCAGGGATAGATCCATATGGACGTTTGAATATGTAGAAGCGAGATATGCCGCCTCAGAAACATAGGGATAACAGTGAAGCAGAACGAATTCTGTCTTCGAATAGTCTGGGTGCTTGAACCAGTGGCTCATCAAAGCCGGATTGCTCATATGGAGATTCAGATCCTGATCGCCCATGCCGCAATGAATTTGAACCGGCAATCCTCGTTCAGCGGCCAGAAGAAAGATACGGCTGAGAAGATAGTGATGGGCCCTGCTTCCGTCTATGTTTATGGCATCGCGGTTGGCTTTGTGCTGCCAATTGAAATAGTTGATGTCATCCTTGGCTGCCGACTCAGTAACCTCTTCTATGTTCAATCCGCCTCTATAGGCAGCTATGGTCTTAAGACCAATTACAGTATCGTCCTCTAACAGTTTTTGAAACTGTTCCAGAATTGTTTCTATACTGTCGTTTTCTCGAATTAGCTCTGCAAGCTCTTTCTCTATCCGCAGTATACGGTGGGTCTTTGAATTCGTGAGGCTCTCCAGCTCAGTGATTGGCATCATCGAGTCTTTGCTGAAGCCGTCATCCACCAGAATTGTGGAGATATTGGCTTCCTTAAACAGCTTTCTGGCCAGCTCTTCTTGTCCCAGGGCTCTGCGGAATTCCAGATAGTCCATAGAGTTTTCCAGATTGAAAGTCTCTTTCAGGGTTCTCATCATATGGCGGTAGCTCATGGATAGAGGGACCGACGATGAGATGACTTTATCCTGTCTCGATTCGGTGAATACGGATTGAAATGATTCAGGCGACTTCAGGGATAGAAAATCTTTCAAGAGGCTGTGGGCATGACCATCGACCATGGAGAGATTTTTAATCAGCGGCAAGACTTCCATATAATCTCTAATACCTCAAGCGATGTTGAGCGTATTCGAAATCGCTGTCGAGCGAGAAAGCGGTTACTTCCGAAGACTTTACGATAATGTAGGTGGAGGCTAGCTCTTCGCCTAGCATCTTCATTAGATAGATATCGGTCTCCAATTCTATAAGCGCGTTCTTCAAGGAATCGGGTAGACGAATCACCCGGTGTTTTTCCGCTTCATCCGGACTGAGATCGGCAGGATCACCTGCTACCGGTAATGGTGGCTCCATTTTTTTCATGATACCATCCAATCCGGCGGCGACGACTGCGGCCATGGCAAGATGTGGATTAATGGTGTTGTCAACACATTTGATCTCAATGTTTGTCGACTCTTGTTCTTTTCCCCAATAGACGGAAGGAACTCTTACTGCGGCTTCTCTGTTGTCGTATCCCCAACATGTATACGCACTGCTCCAGCTCTTGGGTCTCAAACGTCTGTAGGAGTTTACAGAGGGACAGGTGAGAGAAACCAGGGCGGGGAGGTGCGATACGATTCCGGCTATGAAGTATTTCGCTGTTTCGCTGAGACCGTCACCCTCTTCCGACCAGGTGATGTTTTTGCTGTTATCTTGATTCCAGATAGAGAGATGAAGATGACAGCCATTGCCCGGTTGGTTGTCAAAGGGTTTTGGAGCGGCGGTAAAGAAAAGATTGTTATTGGTGGCGACACCGCGCAGGGTCTCTTTTAGAGCGAGATATTGGTCGCATGCCTCCATGGCCGGTGCGTACTTGATACTTATCTCGTGCTGCCCGTGTCCAAGTTCAGGGTACATCTGTTCAATCAGAATTCCCTGTCGATTGAGGGCGTCACTTAGATCGCTGTAGAACTTGTCCGCTCTGTCCATCGCTTCGGTACCGAAGCAGACGTTTGTATCAAGAGGGATGATGGTGCCGTCGTCCTCCTGGATTCCCAGCATGTACTCAGGCTCATAGGCTGCTTGAATGGAAAACCCCAAAGTGTCGGCGTCTCTTATCTGTCGCCTGAGAAGCTCCCTGGGGCACATGGACCACCCCATGTGATCTAGTTGGACCAGGTCGCAAACAGCAGAGGCGGAAGAGCGGGAGTAAGGAAGTAATTTGAATGTATTAAAGTCCGGCACCAGGCGGACTTCTCCCGTAGCACCAAAGCCGGTATCAGTTTGCATCTGATCCAGCATATTGGTTGCCATCATCCCCTTGGCAAGCCCGATTCCTGTTTTGCTTCTGTCTAGGAAGGTTGCCGCCGAAGTCAATTTGCCCCTCACCTGTCCGCTCAAGTCTGTATATAGGAAGCGAATCAGGTCAACACCATGCTCGTTTATCTTGGCTAAAACTTCGTCTGCGATTTCTTTTGACATCAAATTGAATTTCTCATTTTTCGAATTATTTGAGGACCAGTGACCCGGCAATAAACTTTACCCGGATGTCAGTAGGTTCTAAACTGTTATATGAGTCCTCGATGGTGGAACAATATGATCGATAAACAGTGATCCCTCTCTCTTCTGGCGGGATATTTGAGCATGACTCCTTCTAAAGTCCTCAATTCATATTACATTGCAACATTTCTTCTGGGAGCAGTATTCACCGTTCCGGTGGCGCAGTGGGTTGCCGAGAAAGAAGTCGGTTTGCGGGGTGCTCTTGGGCTTATCCTTTGTTGGAATGTGCTGTTTATAATGCTATTGCCTCTGGTGCTGGATTGGTTGGAGAAACGCTATCTAAAGGCAAGGTTTCTTCAACTGGAAGAGATTGCGGAATCTAATCCTGAGCTGGCAGTCGCTTTGAACCAACAGTGCAAGAAGTTATCTATCCCGGGTCTTAAACTTGCTGTCACCGACTGCAATTCTAAGGAGTTGTTCTCCTATGGACTCTGGGGGGCTAATGCTCGATTGATGGTTCCCGAGGACCTTCTTGAGGCCGATTGCAAGACCGAGATTATGCCCAGCATAGAAGCTGAACTTACCAGATTTACCAGACGCAATCATACAGTGGTCTACCTTATCTTCGCAGGATTTCAGGCTGCTATTTTAGCTGTAACGCTCTCTTTTATGATTCATTAGAGCCGGGTCCAAAATCATTCAAGATCTTCGAATTCTTCAAACATAATCGACTCGAAGACATCGAATCTTGCTTCTGAACTTTTCCAGGCATCTTTTTCTAGTCCTGCTTTCAGGGCCAACTGATTCAGTGTCTCCTCCCGGTCCCAACCGAATTCTGTAGCCACATGGGGCAGAAAAACCGACTGACTATCCTGACAGTAGAATACTACTCCATGCCGGCCGATCTCGATCTCTTCGACTGAACGAACCGGCTTAAGGGGAGTGAGAACACTTATTTCTATTTGTAGGTCCTTAAGCTCATTTGCCTTCACCGGCTTAAATCTAGGATCTCGACTGGCCGCCCCCACAGCATTGTCGACTATGGCTTGATAGAGAGGTTTTACCGGCCATATGTAGCCGATACATCCCCTCAATTCTTTATCGGACCTCGGTCCCGGGGACTTTCCGAGAGCTTTTCCACGTTTTCTTTTGAAGAGAGTGACAAAGACCCCCAGCTCCTTGGCCAGATTTCCCCCGATCTCAAAGTTTAAGTCATCACCACCGGGTACTTTCTCTCCGCGAGCTTTGTGTTCCACCACAAGTCTGGCAAGAGCAAGAGAGTCATTTTTTTCTTTTGCCGTTAATTCAAAAGTCTCCTGACTCTCCTTCTTTTCCCATCCGCCCCGGGCGCTTGTCAGAACCAGGGCCAGGTAGGAGACAGAGTTTTGGGAGTCTTCTTTGTAAGAGTCTCTGGAGGTGCCATACTTGAGCAAACTGGCTCTGGTATCATCAGGTAACATAGAAAGCAAAAGTGAACAAGGATAGAAACCACATATGGTGCAACCAGTACGATCATGAAAGTCTAAAAAACCGTCCAGGTCTCCATCTCTTATGAAGCCGAAGGCATCTTCATCCAGGGATTTGACTCGATTGGGAAAGTCTCTCTCGAAGGGAACGTAATCATAGCGGGGACCATAGTGAGTGAAGTCTGAGCTGACCACGACCAGATCAGAATCACCCAGATGACGTTTGAGTATCTGACCGGCCAGTTTGATATCTTCCTCATCCTTGAACATGCCCACCACAAGCGGTATCAACTTAACATCCCCAAAAACATGTTTTATGAAGGAGAGTTGCAGCTCAAGGGAATGTTCTCTTTGATGGACCTCATCAGCTGTTTGGAAGAAGGGGAATTTAGCCAATTCTTTGACGCAGTCTCGGTCAACATTGAGGTCTCCCAGGGGAGTTTCAAAACTCTTGCACTGACTGAGAGCTATCCCTTCAAATCCCACGTAGTGGCTTGGTCCCAGGAGAAATACTCTCTCTGGCTTTGTATTTTCGCCGGCAAATTCGTAAGCGTAGGCAGCAGTAGAACCGGAGAACATATAGCCGGCATGGGGGACAATAAGAGCAAGGAGCCCTTTGTTTATCGGTTCAGGATTGTCCGAGAATAGAGGATCGCAAGGTCTCTCTACCAGTTGATTTCTAGCGCTAACCAGAAATTCATCCATCTGATTTTCCAGACGATTTCGATCACTTTCGTACCAGGTCCCGGCAAAACGCGCTTCTCGTCTTCCTTTATGAGGCTCCCCTGTTTTGCGTCGGAAAATGTTCATTCTACTTATTGGGGTCGCTTAAAACAGCGTTGATGTGTCTTGAACTGTCTCCATGGGGATCCGCCGAAGAGATAAACTCAAGGGTGAGTTTGACCTTCGTGCCGGCTGATGATGGCAAAGCGCCGAATGGTTGAGCCTGGACAAAAGCCGTATTGGCTGCTTGTTCCGCCTCGGCAGAGCTGGGTGTACTGGTTGTGGTCACGTCCTGGGTGCTGCCGTCCGACTCCAGTTTGCAACTGATCACGACCTTGTTTTTGCCGTCGGGAATGTACCACTTATTATTTAGTTTGCCGGTCAATCCATTCAGATAGCCTTTGCAATCCGGGCTATCATAGTTAACCGCAGCTCTTACTGCTTTTGACTTTGATACCGGCATAGAGTTTTTGATCTCTTTCGCGCCGGCGTTGTCTTGAAAAAAGAAAATCGAAGTCAGAAAAGGCAGGACTAAAGCGGAAACCAGAAACAGTTTTTGATGTTTTCTCTTGCAATTCATGGTCGACTCCCGGATATCAAACTACCGTTCAGTTTATCATCTCAAAGATTAATATGCCTCGCCGACAGATTAGCCCTCTTTCTGTCGAAAAATTCCGAAAGAGGAGGTATAGCCATGCAGGAAAGTACTTCCACCCACCGGACCGATTTCACCGTTGCAGAAAAATCCTCCCAGAGGTAGAGGACCAAGGTAGGATTTAAAGCATTCGCTGTCATGGTTCTCTTGCTTGTAAAGGTGAACACCGCGTCCAAGGCAGGAAAAGAGTAGAGCTCCTGATGGAAATACTCTCTCTTCCTCTCTGGTTTTGTCCGTGTATTTTTTTAGAAGAAAACGCAGGTCATCGGCTGATGTGGCGGCATCTCTTACATGAAACTGAATCGTTTTTTGATTGTCCAGTATCTCTCCGACCACCAGCGCTCCAGAAGACGGTTCGATGCCGAGAATATTGCGAACCAGAAAATCTCCCTGACTGTATTCATCTTTCATCTCGTCCATGACAATACCCATGAATACTGAGTCTTTGATCAACTCTTTGTCTTTATCACTGAGGGAATCAATTACCTCTTTTAGGGCCATGATTGCTGGTTGTCCATCCAGTTCGAAAAGAATGTTCTTCTTGCATTTTGTAATTGTATAGGTCTTACCCACAGGCTTGCATCCCTGGGCGACGACGGTGTCCACCTCAACATTGCCGCTCAGGCTTAGACCGACAAGACCATCGTTGTAGACCTTGTCGTTGAGAAAGAGTCCATTCTCTCCGGAGCTGAACGCACCACTGGCAAGACCACCAATCTTTGCTGAGCCTGGAAATGCGAAATCCAATCCCTGAACCAGGACATCGGTGGCGAAGGAGAATGGATCCGGGATCATTACAAACGCCGGTTTTTTATCCGGGTTTACGCCGACAAGCTTTTGCCAGGACTCTTGTGGTGCATCCAAATCCGGTAGCTTTTCATCGATAAGATGAAATCCTTCCACCTCAACGCCGGGCAAATGTGCACAGGTAAGAGTAACTGATTTCTCCTGCTCTATCTCTCGTCCTCCGCCTATTAGTCCGCCTGCTGAACAGCCGATGAATGTTTGAGGTGCTAGAAACTCTTTTATTACCTCAGGGACCCTTTGATACTGGTCGCGAAAGTGGCTTGAGATAAAGCCGAAAGCGAGATGAACAGGCTTCTCTCCCAGCTGAGCCCTTATCTCCCTGGAGCATGTCTCGAGCGCTTCTACCAGATCGACTTTACCATCTCCGTTCCTGTCTGTTCCGTAGATTGTGGAAGCCCATTGCATGATCTTAAACCTCTGAGTTATTCCAGGGAATTTGTCTATAAGCCGGTCATTGAAGCTGGGTCCAGAAGTCGTTTTAGCTCGGACTCTTCAAGCTCCGTCAGAGCCAGGGCACTTTCAAGGACGGTTCTACCTGTGGCATGGGCGTCCTTGGCGATCTGGCAGGCTCTATCATATCCCAGTTTTGGAACCAGAGCAGTGGCAAGGCTGAGGCTGGCTCCTGCTAGCTTCGGTCCGACCTCTGTGGCATCAATTTCGAGAATGCACTTTTCTGTGACGTTCTTCACGGCATTGCTCAAAATTTCAATGGATTCAAACAGATTGTGAGCTGCCACCGGCAGCATCACATTCAATTCAAAATTGCCTGATTGACCCGCGATGGTCAGGGTGCTGTCATTGCCTATCACCTGGGCGCAGACCATACACAGGGACTCTAGTAAGACCGGATTGACTTTTCCCGGCATGATCGAGCTGCCTGGTTGAACTTCAGGCAGGCGCAGCTCTCCGTATCCTGCTCTGGGACCGCTTGACAGGAAGCGTAGGTCATTTGAGATCTTCATCAACGCCACCGCGAGGACCTTTAGGGAGGAGGAGGTGTTGACCATGTCATCGATGCTGCTCTGGGAGCGGAAATGATTGTCAGTCTCTTCAAAATCGCAACCTAATTCGCTGGAGAGTTTTTTGAGAACCAGCGACGCAAAATCTTTTCTGGTATTAAGACCGGTGCCTACTGCGGTGCCTCCCAGGGCGACTTTTCTCAAGCTCTCAGACGAGGCTGCCAGCTTTTCTCGGCAAGCCTTGACCTGCCCCGCGTAGCCCAGAAACTCCTGGCCGAGGCTGATGGGAACAGCATCTTGCAAATGTGTCCTGCCGGTTTTGATCACCGGCATAAATTGAGTCGCTTTCTTCTCCAGTGCCGTCTCAAGGTTCTTAAGAGCGGGAAGCAAGCGATTTTTAATCCCCTGGTAAGCGGTTATATGAATCGCTGTAGGAATCACATCGTTAGAAGACATTCCCAGGTTGACATGATCATTGGGATGGATCACATCCCTGGCGCCTTTCTCTTTCCCCAACAATTCTAGAGCCAAATTCGCTATCACTTCGTTAGCGTTCATATTGGTGGAAGTCCCGGAACCGGTTTGAAAAATATCGACCGGAAACTCATTGCGATAAGCACCATCGGCGATACTGTTGGCGGCATTGACTATCGCTTTGGCGATCTGATGATCAAGTAAACCCAACTCTTCATTTGTTTTGGCAGAACAAGCCTTTATCCGGCAAAGGACCGAGATAAAGTCTCCTGGAAAACGAAGTTTTGAGATGGGAAAGTTTTTAATCGCCCTGGCCGTGGAAGCACCATAGAGCGCGTCGGATGGAACCCGTACCTCTCCCATGGAATCTCTTTCGAATCTGTATCTGTTAATTCCTATTTCTCCTGGGGTAACTTAGATTCTGATTCAGGATTTGGCTCGGATGTCTCTTCCGTAGTTGTTTCGGATCTATCGTCGGCGCTCTCTTCTTTAGACTCCACTTTTTTCATCTTCAAGGTGAGAAAGCCGCCTGTATTCTGCTTCTTAGTATCTTTGACGAGCTGTTTCTCTATTTCTCTCTCTTCTACTGCGATGGCATCAAGCTCTTTGTCCATTTCCATGACAAGCTCTTCTATGATGTCAGGATCCCCGGCTTCCTCACGCAACAGACGTAACAAAGAGTCTTTCTTCGATTCAAGAAGACGTTTACGGGTTTCTCCTTCCTGAATACTTTCGATGATCGAGTGCTCTAACTTCATCTCTTCCATACGATGGGAGAGATCTCTTTGCTTGGTCAAAAGTTCATCCCGTAATTTGAGATAGATGCTGCGTGTAACCACGCCGCTGGTGAATTGATGTTCCAGAATCTTCAGGGCATGGGATTCGGCAAAAAGTTTGCTTTTGAGAGTGAAATATTCTTTCAGTCGCTTATCTTCACCGGCCATTCCCAGAAAGCGCACCAGAGGTTCTATGCTCAGACCTGGAATAATCAGGGTGAAGAGCACCACACCGAAGGTCAATACAACAATGTTCTCCCGCATCGGAAAGTTGTGGGGAAGGCTCAGCGCCAGGGCCATGGACAGAGACCCTCTCAGGGCTCCCCAGAACAAAAGATGTCGCCAGCTATAGGGAATCGGAAATCGAGTGTTTGATACCAGAGGACCCAGTCCATAGACGACCACTATTCTTGAGAACATAATGGCTAGAATAGCCACTCCTATCTCAAAAGAGTGCTTCAGCAATAGGGTGATGTTTATTTGAAGTCCGATCAGCAGAAATACCAGGGAATTGGTGAAAAATGCGGCATACTCCCAGAAAGAGTTGACCGCCAGTCTGGTAGTGGCAGACATTCCGGTACGGCTGCCGTAGTTGCCGACCACTATTCCGGCTACAACAACGGCGATAACAGCCGATGAGTGCAGTTGTTCGGCTACCAGATAGGAGCCGTAGGCGACAATGGTCGTAAGTGTGATCTCAAGAAGGTGATCGTCAAAATAACGAGTTACTCTTGAGCCTATAGCTCCCACGCAGAGACCGACCATGGCTCCGATGAAGACAACTCGTACAAAGTCGAAGATTGAGCCACCAACCGATAGTTCGGTTCCGGTGATTGAGATCAAAAGAATCATTTTGAAGAGAACAACGGCGGTACCGTCATTGAAAAGGCTCTCGCCTTCAAGCATCAAAGACAGTCTCTTTTCTAGTCCCAGTTTGCGGAAAAGGGCAAGCACCGAAATAGGGTCTGTTGCCGCTGTCATTGCGCCGAATAACAAAGCAGCTTTCCACTCCAGACCACAGAAATGGCTGAGGATTGTGCCGGTAATGAACATTGAGATGACCACACCGACTGTGGCAAAACACCCTATCGGCTTCCAGATCTTCTTTAGCTCGCCAAGACGGATGTTCCAGGACGCTTCAAAGAGAAGGGCCGGTAAACAGACAAAGAGAATTAACTCCGGAGTCATCTCTACCCGGGGAAAGAGATGACTTGAGCCTATAGCAAGTCCGACTATGACAAGGGCGACTGAGTAAGGAACACGAACCCATTTCAAAGCAAAACCTACTGCTGAAGCTACCAGCAGTAGTACCATGAGTATCTCTATTCCGTGGGCTGTGTTTACTTCGTGCAATTATTGACGCTTACTTTGAAATTACCGATATTCAATTGAACTATCCATAAGATAGCTTATATGAGCCCTTCTTTCATGGCCTTTACTGCCGCTTGTGTGCGATCTGTTACCCTAAGTTTTTCCATAATGTGTCTCATGTGGGTCTTGACTGTCTCTATGCTGATGTATAGACCGTCGGCGATCTCCTGGTTTGTTTTGCCTTCGACCACGTTTTTAAGCACTTCCAGCTCTCTTTTGGTTAAGACATCGGCAAGCTCGGAGTTTACTTTTTGTCTACCTTCCCGGGTAGCTTGAAGTACCATTCGAGCGATGCCGGGATCCA
>JAUIJG010000540.1 GCA_030431355.1 bacterium | reverse complement strand
CCTGCTAAAAAATAGCGTTTGCCGAGAAGAAAGACCACCGAGCCGATAACAGGAAAGAGATATAAAAAGATCGATAGTTGTCCGATTCCGATGGACTCCGCCACGGGAAAGAAGAGCAATGGCGGAAGGAAGAAATAAAGTGGGGAGGGAGCGACAACGCCATCTTCTCCTTTCAAAGATTTGAAGTATAAAAGCCCCGAAACTACAAGTATGCTCCCTAGAAAAATCCTGGTCAGAGCGTAGGAAGTCTCCATGGGGAGGGGAGAGAATAGGACAGAAAAAGCGGCAAAATTGGGCGGGTATAGAAAAGGAACTCCGTCATTGAAAATAGTTTGATCAAAACTGAAAGCAGAAAGGCTCGGATAAACAAGCGCGCTCTTTCCGGCCACAAGCGCTTGACCGACACCCCAGAAAAGGCGAAAGTCAGCCCATTCCGTATTCTTACTGCACAACTCTATAAACCAAAAGGAGAGAACCAGACCGAACAAGTAGACAAGCCCCAGGAATAGTCTCATCAATATGGGGATTTTAGAGTTCAAAGACTGGGTTCCCCTTTCCAGAAGAATCAATTAGAGCTGGTGGGTACTTTCTCATCGGCTTTCTTTTTTTTTTCATCCTCTTCCAGAGAATCGGTCCCACCTTCCACCAGGGGAAGTGCTTCACTGGATTTGGCATCATAAATTGGCAGACGAACCGTAAAGGTCGAGCCTTTATTCAACTCACTTTCAAGCTCAATGGCACCACCGTGAGCTTTGATGATAGTCATGGCGATGGCAAGGCCTAAACCGCTGCCGCCTCCGTAGAGGCGACTTCTGGTGCGGGACCGCTCCACACGATAGAATCGATCGAATATACGCTGTTGATCGGCAGGCGCGATACCAATACCGGTATCAATGACCCGCACCACCGCTTGATTGCGACTGGACCTTAAGGTAACGGTGACTTTACCGCCGGCCTGGGTAGCTTTGACGGCGTTATTGGAGAGATTGAGGAATACCTGCTTGAGACGGTCTTGATCAGCGTTTACCATAATGGGGGACTTAGGCATTATGAACTGAACTTCAATTTGCTCCGGTGCCACCATAACCACCGTGTCCTCAACGCTGGTGAGAACATCCCTCAAATCAAGGACTTCCTGCTGGTTGATTATCTCTTGACCGGCATCAGCTCTTGCCAACTGCAGCAAATCCGATACAAGGCGAATCAATCGACCGGATTCATCAGATACGGTCTGCAGAGCTTCCGAAAGAAGGTTGGTATCGATATTGTCGCCCCGGCGCATCAGAAGTTTGGTATATCCCTGGATTGAAGTGAGCGGAGTTCTCAGCTCGTGGCTGGCGTCTGCAACGAACTGACACTGGATGTTGAGAGATTCTTCCAGACGATCCAGCAGTTTGTTGAATGACTTGCGAAGCTCCAGGGTCTCGGCCGGCTCATTGGCATCCACATCGAGTCTCTCTCTGATATCCATGGTGGCCAACTGAGTGGTGGAGCGAAGAAGTTGATTGAGCGGCTTTAAGATAAAATCCGCAAGAAACCAGTTGATAGCGACCAGCAAGAACAAGAGAGGCAAATACCAGGGCAACAACTCAAGAAACTTACCGAACACGTCGTTGTTATTTAAAAACACCAGAAAATGGCAGACCACAATAGCCACCAGACCTGAAAAGGTATTGGCGAGCGCCATGCGATACTTCATTGTTTTGGACCAGCTGGTCTTTTCCATAACTATATTTGTGCTTTATCTCTATCTTTGATATCGGCAGCTAATTCCTACATGCCACAAAGATAGCCACTGTATAAACTGCCTAAGCAGATATTGTACTTTCTAATGATTGATCTGCCTACATTGCTGCTGACATTCCCATTGAAAAGCAGAGGAGGTCCCGTCCGAATCTACTATTGGTCGATAAATTTCAGGACCTTGTCGTGAAGAGCCTTGTTTCCGCAAGCCAATATGTTGGAGGTACCGCCCGGCTCTCGGTCCATCTTTACATCCCTTCCCTGCCAATCGGTAATTACTCCGCCGGAAGCCTCCACTAGAGGAACCAATGCGGCATAGTCATGAAGTGCCAGGCCCTTTTCCAGCACAATATCTATGTGTCCGCTGGCCAGAAGCGCGTAGTTATAACAGTCTCCACCATAGCTGGTCACGTGAACGGCTTTGACCAGGTGATCCACTCCTTCATGGTCCTGGGGAGAGGTTAGGGCAAGACTGGCCCTTTCAAGATCCACTTTAGAAGAGCTTGAAAGAGGCTCATTGTTGAGTGTAGCTGCGCTTCCCGACACTCCGACAAAACGTTCTTTCAAAACAGCCTGTTCAAGGATTCCGAATTGAAATCGATCTTCATGGGCAAGTCCGATAAGAGTTCCGAAAACCGGCTTGCCAAGGGAGAAGGCTATGGTGCCATCCACAGGGTCAAGAATCCAGCTGAAACCGGAATCCCCCTCTTTGCTGCCGTGCTCTTCACCTACTATGGTGTCCCGGGGGAATTCAGATTCGATTATCCGGCGCATCGCTTCTTCCGACTCTTTGTCAGCCTGGGTTACGATTGGAGAAACCGCCTCTTTATATTCGACTTTCAGTGAGCTGTTTTTAAAGAGAGGCAGAATTATAGCCGAGGCAGCGTCAGCCATTCTCTGGGCGGCTGCCAGGCGGCTCTCAAGAGATTTTAAATCGCTTATCATAGAACTCCTTTTATGGTACTCAGAACTCAATTCCAAAGAATAGCGGCTAGCTCTTTTCCTATCTCTCCATTGGCAACAATGCAGCTTCCCTGATAAATCGACCGACCGCCATCGAAGTCGATGAATTCGCCGCCGGACTCCTCAACCATAATCTTCATAGGAGCAAGGTCCCAGGGCTTCAGTCCAACCTCAATATTCGCTTCTGCACGACCTTCGAAAACATAGGCGAAGCCCAGATAATCACCATATCCGCGCTGCCTGTAGCTGGACCTGACCACTTTCTCTATTTTCGGCCAGAGTCCGGATGCAGCAAGTCGGT
>JAUIJG010000539.1 GCA_030431355.1 bacterium | reverse complement strand
CTACAGTCCGGACAGTCATCAGAAGGTTTCAGATTGCGCACCGCTTCTCGATCTCCACTCAACGGATCAAGACGCCAGAGAGTGTTAGTTTGAAGAGCCCCCAGATCGGCGACAATCTTTAAAACATCGATAGCCATTACTGAACCGGCCCAGGCTTCCACAGCGATAAGTGGATGAACACTGGTTGGGCCGAGAGGGAAATCCTCGATTCCTGCTTTGGGAAGAGCACAGCGGAGACAGGCGCTTTTTCCTGGCATTATAGAGTAGTACTGATAGCGATGACCGACTATTCCTGAATGAATAAGCGGGACTCCCAGGCGCATGCATCGATCACTCAGACCCAACTTCAGCTGCCAGTTCAACAGTGTTTCACATACCACATCGACATCGGCAATCATCTTCTCTAGTTCGTCCAGACCTTCAAATGGAAAAATGCTCAAACTGGTCTCGCCATCAAGCGATACTTCCGCGACTCGCTCAATGCTATAACCAGCCCCGGTGGCAATGCGGATCTCTCCGACTCCGGATTGACAAAGTGCCTGGACTAGAAATCCTGCGCCATCGGTCTCAGCTAAAACCAGTACTTTCGAGGAAGTAAGTGCCCTCTGTTTTGCAACAGTCATGGCGGGCAGACTAAGCTGCCTCTTATAGTCAATTGGGTTTTGGCCGGAATTACTCATATTTTCAGGAGGGAAGGATACTCTTCCAGGTCCGGGAGAGATTCTGAATTCTCGCGGTATATCTTAAATTACCTGGATGACACCAAGAGAATACTTTACCGTGTGCAATTTATCCAGCTTAACCATGAACTGTATCAGTTCTCTTCTTTCTGATAGCAATTATGCTGAAATCCAACGAGCTTTGAAATGACCAAAAACCCCCCTTCTGGGAGGTCTCTGGCTGGCGTTGGCGGGGGAAAACCCTTATAACTTTGTCTTAGCTAATGCCTTAACTGATTACCTGGTTAACTGAAGAGGTTGGCGTCTCTTGCGGAAGCTACGAGCCAGTTGATGGCACCAGGGGTAGCCAGACCACCGGTCACACCGGCAGCTCCGAAGAGGACTCTCTTCATCGCGTCGTGGGTACCAGCAGCCATGTGCATGAAGCCCATGATCATGGTAGGTCCGCCCCAGGCAATTCCGAGGATTTCCATTCCGTTTGCGATGATGTTGAGAAGAGCTTCTAAGTTAGCCAGGTTGTTTACACGCACTGTACCAGCGGTGTTAACACCCATGATAGCTGTGGCGTCTCCACCTTGCGGTCCGATAGTACCGTTGGTGGCACCCTGCAGAATAGGAGAAGCGCCTTCTGTAATCTGTTGAGTCTGGGATCCGGTATTATATCCGGAGTCATTTCCGATATTACCTTCAACACCCTGAGATGTGAAAGCGTCTCCACCGGATTGCGCCATGGCAGGTGCGGTAGATAGACCGAGAACTAAGGCTGCTGCTAAAGCGACGCGTGAAAGTACGTTAGAAAGACGCATATGGAAATCCTCCTGCAATCTCTAGGATATTCAAAAATTTAGTAAGGTATTTAAAACAACGCGAATCAAGTGATTCGAACTATAGAGTATTCCTATCCGGGCACGAAGTCAAGCGCTATTTTGTAAGCCAGAATACATTTTTGCAGCTTCTAATCAAATTGATTGCAAATCTCATCAGAAACACGCATCAGTTGTGGATTCTTTCAAAATTCAGAGAACTATCCCGGACCAAAATCGGATACAAAATCATCTACTTATATAGAACGCTGTCCTCGCCGGAATATAAAGTTTGAGAAGGGCGCAGCCTCCTCTAAGAGCCCCTTAAACAGGCTGGAAGACCCTTGCTCCCCCTACTAACTTCCCAAAAGATAGAGGGGCTGCTAAGCCCCTCTGGTGTGTCTTTATTTAGGAGTGAGGAAAACCTATCGCTTGAACGAATCAGCCATCCACTGGGTTGTCTAACTGAACAGGTTGGCGTCTCTTGCGGAGGCCACAAGCCAGTTGATAGCACCTGGAGTAGCCAGACCACCGGTGACACCGGCACCACCGAACAAGACCCTCTTCATAGCGTCCTGGGTTCCTGCAGCCATGTGCATGAAGCCCATGATCATGGTGGGTCCGCCCCAGGCGATACCGAGAATTTCCATTCCGTTTGCGATGATATTAAGTAGAGCTTCCAGGTTAGCCAGGTTATTGACTCTGACCGTTCCTGCGGTGTTCACACCCATGATGGCGGTGGCATCTCCCCCCTGGGGTCCGATAGTACCATTGGTGGCACCTTGAAGAATTGGAGAAGCTCCCTCGGTAATTTGTTGAGTTTGGGATCCGGTATTATATCCGGAGTCATTTCCGATATTGCCTTCAACGCCTTGCGATGTGAAGGCATCTCCACCGGATTGCGCCATTGCAGGTGCTGCAGACAGACCTAGCAGTACTGCAACTGCCAGGGCAAAACGTGTACAAGAGTGAGTGAGACGCATAATGGATAACCTCCAGCGACCTTGGAATTGTGTATGTGATTTCTACTAAATGGTTTAAATAAACGTGAACTCTTCGGTTCAATTTGAAGAGTATTCCTTATCAATAACGAAGTCAATATGGTTTGTGTATTGCGCAATACAGAACCGAGGCGATCTTATCAAAATCCGCATAAATTCAGGGTTTCGATCACAAGACTGTCACTTTTCAGAGTGCTTGGACAAAAATTTGCCGCACTTATTCAGCAAGACAACTTCTAGATAAACTTGTGAATCGACTCGTTTTGCAACTGAACAAAAAGCAAAAAAGAGGGGCTCAATGAGCCCCTCTAAATCCTTGTCTTGACTGTAGAAGCTTAACTGAAGAGGTTGGCGTCTCTTGCGGAAGCTACGAGCCAGTTGATTGCACCAGGGGTAGCCAGACCACCGGTCACACCGGCAGCTCCGAACAGAACTCTCTTCATCGCATCGTGAGTACCAGCAGCCATGTGCATGAAGCCCATGATCATGGTAGGTCCGCCCCAGGCAATTCCGAGGATTTCCAT
>JAUIJG010000538.1 GCA_030431355.1 bacterium | reverse complement strand
CTGTTAAGGTGTTTTTCAATCCAAGGGTGATCAGTCCACCAAGGAAATTTCCTTCCTCGTCCACGGCAGAGATAGTGGTGGCAGTGCCGAAATCGAGCACCATAATAACCTTGTTCGCTTCACCGTATATTTTGTGCGCGGCAGCCAGATTAGCCAATCGGTCCGTTCCCATGGTCGGGTAGGTGCGGGCAATAATCTTCTGGGTGTCCAGCTTGATGAGGCGATGAGGTATCTGTTTCTGTTTTAGCATCTCCAGCATACGTCCGCTTGAAGAAGGAACCACGGAGCTGATTATCACCGGTAGCTTTGTGTCACTGCTACTAATCTGAACGGAATCTATTTTTTTTAGGGCGCCATCCAGGCTGGATAGTGGGTGGTACCACTTTTTTACCAGCTCTGTATCCTTGAAGTGACCGGTGGCAATTCGCGAATTTCCCAGATCTACAGCCAACCTTTCTGCCAAAACTAGAACTCCTCTATTTACCGCTGTTCTTGAAATACCCTTTCAGACCATTCACCATCGCCCTGGCCGCCTTCTCTTGCACTTCGGGTTTGAGCAATTGGGCATATTCGTCGGGATTGATCATAAATCCTATCTCTGCCAGTACGGAGAGCATTTGGGTCGGTCTCGTGAGAGCCAGGTTTTGATAACGAGCACCGATGTTAGGAAAGCCTAGCTCTGCCACCAGGGCGGTGTTCAGGACCCGGGCAAGCTCCTGCGCTTGCTTATTGTAGAAATAGGTTGAGGTCCCGTGCTCCTTCCAGGGATCTCGTCCGTCGGGTAAAGAGTTGTTGTGCACGGATAGGAGAATATCGGCATTGTGGGCACGGGCGACATCCACGCGCTCGTATAGACCAAGGTCTCGATCATCCATCCGGGTCATTATCACGGTTGCCCCTTCTGCCTCTAGAAGCTTTTTCAGGCTCTTAGCAATGGCTAAATTGACAGTCGCTTCTGTCACCCCGGAGCAGCCTGTCGCTCCCGGTTGAGCGCCTCCGTGACCCGGGTCTACGCAAATTTTTAGACCGGTAAGGTTCTCACCCTTTCCTGTCAACAAGGGTGGATCTTTAACATGGAGCAGCAGATTGTTGTTTTGATAGGAAGCTGTATAACCCCACTGACGCTTGCCTCTTAGATGCACTGTCAGTTCATAAAGGTCATCGTTGACTTGTTTCCAGTCTACGCTCTCAACCAGACCTATTTCAAAGCCGGCGGGTCTGGGACCACTGGCAAGATTGTTTTTTGCTGCTTGAGTCTTTGTGCCATTACCTTCGGTGCCTTCGAAGGCTTCTCTATACTGCTGTGAAACCCAGTCAGTGTCGGCAACAGCCCCATAGAGTCGCAATGTGATTTTGTTCGGATTCAGGGACTGTGAAATGTCATAGGGAAGTCTTTGCTGAAGTGGTATCACTATGGCATCGCCATAGATACTACGGCTCAGGTTGACGGTTCGAACAGAGCTGACCGGTGGTGGACCGGATACTCCCGGGGCGCCGCGCTCAAAGGCAATCTCTTTGGATTTTATCCAGACATGCTTGTTTTTGCCGTAGAGGCAACGATAGTTGTCTCCTTGCCAGCCGTCCACGAAAAGGCGGACGCCCTTCTCAATAGGGGTGAGCCTTGCTTTATCCGGAGCAACTCGCACCACGGCGTCTCTAACTGTGGTCTGGGCCAGGATCGGTTGTCTGACCAGTGTGACATCTCCGGGTGCTTTTACTTTGAGAGTTTTGCCGGACTTTTTCATTACAAATACAGGGGTGACCCGGTTGGCAAAATTGTCGCCGGCTTGCAGTCTATAGAAGCCCACATAGAGGTCGGAGGCACGATAGGGTAGGTTTTGAAAGACCTTTCCGTAGGCCACCGCCTGTCCCCAGTTTACCGAAGCTTGCGGGGAGGACTTTCGTTTTTTTGAACGGGCCTGTTTGACCACATTGGCCGGGCTCAAGTTGATAACTCTGTTTTTTAATATCACGGAGACATTGGCGCCTGGAGTTCCCCGGGCTTTAAGAATAAGCAGGTCTCCTTCAGAAAGCCCCATCGGAACCGAAGGGCTCAAGACATTCAGCTTCCACTCTTTGGCTGAGATTGCAGGAGCTATAGTGGGGCGCGTTATCTCCACTAACCTTTCCGCACTCTCAGGGCTTTGACCGCTTGTGGTTCTGGTCAGGACAAACTTATTATTGCCTCGATTGAGCTTAATCACATGGGCAAAAAAGCCGTTTTGATTAAGTCTTATCGAATCATTGTTTACTTTCAAAGTGGCTCCGGGACCAGCGTTGCCAATCAGGAAACTGGCTGGAGAATTGATTTTTACCTTGTCTTTATGGGGATAGGCAAGGTAGAGATCGCTGCAAACAGCCGGTGTCGCATACGGTGCCAAATATATGAAGGCGGAAAGTGCCGCTATGGCTTTAAGGCTTTTTCTTTTCAGGAGTGCTTGTGGTTGCCGGGTTAGATACATCATGATCCGAGGCTTGCTTTCCTTTTGTATCCTGAGTCTCTCTCTTACTCAGGGCATTGATTCGATAATCTATTTTAGAGAAATAGGACTTTGTCAACATAATATCCGTCAAATCTGGAGTTTTGTCTTCACTCAAGTAGAGAGTTGTTATGGAGTATGGGGTGTGATCAATTTGTCTGAACTTTCTTCCGTAGCGATTGAGCAGGTTTGAAATCAGAAAAATCCCCTTGTCTTTGTCAAAGTAGACATTTTTCTCGTTTGTTATATAACGGTAGGCTGCTACCTTGGCTTCGGCAGCCAGGTTTTGGGGCGTAATTAGTTTGCTCGATAGAGGTGGGTATGCCAGGGTGCCACCATTGATCAGGAAGACAGATTCTGCCGGAATTTCGCGGTTAAGCAAAACCGGCATCAGTTTGTTTGAGTTGAGCTTTTGCAAAGAGATAGTGACTTTGAAGAGTATAATCCAATGCTTTATATGGCTGTTCATGGATTAACAGCCGAAGCAATAAGAGATTATGTTACCAAGCTATTTCAAAAACTAGCTGAAAA
>JAUIJG010000067.1 GCA_030431355.1 bacterium | reverse complement strand
TGATACCGATCTAGTTTCACTAAAGAAAAATAGCTGACCGTAATCACATGTGCGGAAGGAAGGTCTCGAACCTTCTTTAACCATTCCAAATCCTTCTGCTTGCTGATGCGATTTTGATCTCCAAAAGTATGCGATTGCTCCAGAAAAATATCCGAAAGATTGGTCAACTCCTTCAACACCCGAACGGCTGCATGGTCTAAGTTCTCCCCTTCGTAAATCAAGTTCCCAGGTAAGGCCATTAAGTCATTCTTGTCCTTAGGATTTCTTTCAATCAACAGCACATTCAAGTCCGAGTTGTCAAACCCGAAAATAACACAATCCACGGAAACGAATTGGTTAATTCGCGAGGACGACTCAAGGCGGGGATCAGGAGACAATAGATTTGTATTCAAGGCATTATATTAACTTCAATTATACATATTCCATATTCTTTACCTAAATTTAAAATTTTTTGTAAATTATCCATTTATTAAATAAATTTGTAAATTTTTTTATTATGCATAAATTCTATTGATAAGATCAAATAGTAAATTAAAGTTTGTCCAGGCTAAACATCTGATCATATAAAGCCAATTTTGTGCGAAACTGATGCGATATCCGATCTAGCGGGGTAGCATCTTTGAGCCTTACGAAAGAGAGAACCCTTCCGGAAGTTGTTTACTTCCCCGGCGCCCTTACAGCACAGTTATCCCTGGTGGGAGGGAAAGGCCAGTCATTGATAAGAATGGCTCAAATCGGCTTGCCCACGCCTCCTGGATTTGTTTTGACGGTCGAGTTTTTTCAATGCTGGATAAGCGAGCTGAAGCTGTCCGGAGAATGGAAAGCTTTTGAAAAAGCAGATGAACTCGAGCTGGAGTCATGCTCCGCTAAGTTAAAGGAGAGAGCTAGCTCTCTTGAGTTCTCGGCGGAACAAAAGGCTGTTATCAATGAAGCTTTAGGTTCGCTGGAGGATGTTGACCTGTACGCGGTTCGCTCCTCATCCCCGGAAGAGGACCTTGCCGGATTCTCCTTTGCCGGCGGATATGAAACCATCCTGGGTGTTACCCAAAAAAGCGTATTCGACGCTATTAAGCAAGCTTTCTCCTCCTGTCTTGATTACAGAGTCCAGTGTTACAAGTTAGCCCATGGCTTCAATCTACTGGAGCCTCGAATTGCGGTGATTGTTCAAGAGCAGATCAAGAGCGACATCTCCGGTGTCGTATTTTCAATCAATCCCCTCACCAACAACTATGATGAGGTTGTCTTCAACGCCAACTGGGGTCTGGGCGAGTCGGTCGTCTCCGGTACCTGTACTCCCGATACTGTCATCGTTGACAAATGGAAGATGCAGGTTAAAAACAGGGTCTGCGGAGCCAAAGAATCGAAAGTGCTTTTGCTGGAAAAAGGAGGAACCCGGGAGGTCAAAGCCGAGGGTGAATCTGATACGGAGCTATGCTTGAGCGACGGCACAGCTCTTTCCCTGACCAGATACGTTAAAACCCTGGAAGAGGTTTTCCGGAAGCCCGTTGACGTGGAGTGGGCGGTTTCCAATGACCATGAGTATATTCTTCAAGCTCGGCCGGTAACAACATTTGTGCCTTTGCCGCCGGAGTTACTTACTCCGCCGAATAAGCCACGAAAACTCTTTCTTGATGTCTCTCTGACTGTACAGGCTCTGGAAAAGCCGGTCTCGGCCATGGGCTGTTCTGTCATGAAAAGAATAGGCAAGCTTGCCGGACAGAAGGTATATGGTATTGATCCTTTTGGCGGTGGCAATGGTAGCAAAGGATTTGCCCGAGTGGCAGGAGGCCGGTTCTATCTAGATCTGACGGCCGCCCTTGCTCTCTTGAGCAAAGAGAGCCTGGCTGACAAGCTGGAAAATATGGATCCGGTTGTGGCTAAGTCTTTACGCAGCATCGACACCAGCATTTATGAAATCAATGTCAGTCCCAGGCTTCTAAAAGTACCGTTTACGCTATTGCCTACTTTGTTCAAGACTCTTCCCGGTGTTATCAGGGCAAGAACTTTTCCCTACGATGCTCATCGCGATGCCCAGAAAGAGTTTCTAAAACTCAAAGAAGATCTCAGAAAAATCTCCCAGTCAAAACTCGGCCTTGCGAAAATGGTGGATAAGCTCTTCGAGAGAACGGCTGATTATCTGTTTAAGCATTCAATCACTTGTTTTGCCGGTTCAAGATACGCTCTAGAACGCATGAAGAAAGCTTGCCGGATAATTGATCCTAATCTGGTGAAAAATCTAGAGGTGGCACTACCTAATAATGTGACCACCGAGATGGGACTTGAGTTGTACCGGGTCTCTCGCTTGTTGCGCGGCTCCCAGGGCGCCCTGGATGTGGACAAGCCGGTGGAGGATCAAGATCTTCCTGCCGATTTCAAAGTTAGATGGAATGATTTTCTAAGCACCTATGGACATCGTGGACCGGGTGAGTTAGATATCGCCTCCCCCAGATACAGAGACAATCCTAGAAGTTTACTTCTGCAGATTAAAGCCCTGGCCAGCGAAGACAAGGGCGCTCCTAACCCACAGAAGCGTTTTGAAGAAGGTGTAAAACTGCGGGCCAAAACCTACCAGGAGATATGTGATCGCCTCAAAGATATTGATAAGAGCAAGTTGAATCGATTCCGCAACACTTATAACGCCTGGGAGGTGCTCGGCGGATATCGAGAGTTTCACAAATTCTGCGTCATCTATATGATCGACCTTTTGCGTCAGCGACTCCTGGCAGAAGCTGAGAGGCTGGTGAAAAAAGGTCAATTGGAGAATGTGGAGCAGATCTTTGATTTGACCATCGAAGATCTGGAGAAACATGGTCCCTGGAGCAAAGATGACCTCACTGATAAAGCCCACTCAAATCGCAGCTTTACCGATCAGTTGGCCGGTGTTATCCGCATGCCTGCTCTGATAGATTCCCGTGGTGAAATCGTCAGACCTAAAGTCGCCCAGATGGAAGATGGTGTCGTAGTTGGTGCCCCTATCTCTTCGGGAGTGGTGCAGGGACGAATCAAGGTTCTCTCATCTCCGGATGAGAAGCCGCTGGAAGTGGGAGAGATTCTAGTGGCAAGAGCCACGGACCCTGGTTGGACACCGCTATTTATCAATGCCGCCGGACTGATTCTTGAAGTTGGTGGTCTGCTTCAGCACGGTGCCCTGGTGGCCAGGGAGTATGGTCTTCCCTGTGTGGGTGGGGTTACAGGAGCAACCCGGATCTGGCATGACGGAGATCTGGTAGAGGTCGATGGCAATACCGGAGCGGTAAAACTGCTTGAGCCAGTCCTGAAAGAGAGATAAGTCTTTCTACTTTGTGTTCATATCCGGCAGGCTGTAGAGCGCTTTCAGAGTAGTGGCATCGTTGTGGGAGACTTTGTTTGAGCCCCCGGGATTAAAGCCGGTTTTGTGACCGGATACTTTCTCCACAGGGAACATGATATCCCTATTGAAGCCGCTGTTCTTCAAGCCCAGGGCATGACCAAGTTCATGGGCGGTGATATGTCTGACCAGGTCCGCTCTATGATGAGCTTGTTTTGCCAGCACCCAATCAACTGCTATCTGAATGATGGCGCGTTCTCCGGCTTTGGTGGGTAAGACCGTGGTGGCACTATTGCCGTCTTCCAGTTTGGAGCACCAGAAAATCAAAATATCGGCTTCTTTTATGTCTCCGGTAAGATCGAAATCGATGAGCTTATCGGCTCTGGCAAAGCTCCATTCGGCTACACCCGAGCGGGCGGCATTCCAGAAGCTGTCATCATAATGACTGTCTCGTCTGATTTTTGCCACATATGATTTATCCGCCAACCATCGAGATAGAGCATTTAACTTGTCGCCGGACAGCTCTTTTCCCCGGTAGCCCCTGGGCAGTTTCAGACCGTGGGAAATGAAAATCTTTAGAGGCATCGCTCTCTGGGACCATCTAAAATATTTGCCTTCTCCTTCGGCGCAAGAGTAGGGTCTCACCCTTTCGAATTTATTCTTGTAGTCGGAGAAGCACTTTATTGCGTTTTTGTAGAAGCGTGAAGCCGGTGAAGACATCACCACCACTTTGCTCAACTCTTCCCGGGAGAGAACGAAATCATTGTTATGAAAAGCCGACATGCCAAGATAGTAGTGCACCGAGGGATCTCCTGGCAGCAAAGATGCAGCCCCGGCAAAGGATTTTTGGGCAGCAGGATAGTCCTTACCCCGGTACTGGGATAGTCCCAATGCCGAAAGTTTTTGATACCTTTTGGCATCATCCCTGGTGACTGCTGATGATGCTGTTGCCAATGACCATGAGAAAAAAAGAAGAGAGGAGCAGATCAGGATATAACTCTTGCTTTTGAACTTATGTCCCATGTGGTCTTTCTGTCTCACTTCTTAAACTTGTCGAAAGTCAGTAGATTCCTCGAATTTAAGAACCGCACCAGTCCGTAAAAGATGAAGAGCACGGTAACGCACAGAATTGATACCATCAACAGCACATAGAAGATGATTCTTTCAACAGTACTTTCGATGCCCTGGATTTCATGCTTTAGTTCAAAAAGTTCATCGCGAACAGAGTTTAGGGCCCCGGCTACTTCCACCAGAGGCTGGTTCAATTCCCCTATCGGCTTAGATAAATCGCGTATGGGAGCGTTTAAAGACTTAACCGGTTGACCTAAATCGGCAAGGGGTTTTTTCAGCTCGCTTATAGGCGATTTGAGTTGGCTTAAAGGTTGTTTTAGTTCGGAGATGCTTGAACCTACGGACTTTATGGGCTGGTTTAGATCTCCGGTGGTTTTAGTCAGGGTGGATAGAGGGGTCTCCAATTCTTTAATCGGCGCTTTTAAATTGTCGATACTTTTGTCCAGCGCTTTCAGCGGAGGCTCCAGACGGCTGAGCGGTTCCTTCAGGTCTTTGATTGGCTTTTGCAGGCTCTCTAGACCTTTCTGAGTTCCTTTTAAGGGCTGCAAAACATTCATCGGCATGGTCAATGTGTTGCCGAGCATATCCGGTACGTAATCTCTATCTCCGTCCTGGACGCTCGTTACTGCTTCCACCTTTCCTGTCTGAATATGAGTGGTTTTTTTATCATGCTGCACTTTCACCGGAGCACTTGCGGCGGCTACTTGCTTAGTTTCCGACTTCTCATCTTTTCCGAAAATAAACCATTTGGCTTCTGCAGGCTGATTGAATTCGGATACCATAATGAAGCAGAGAAGAAGTCCGCAGCTTAAGATTGGCGAGATGGAACCTTTGAACATTGAAAACACCTGTCGGAACACCGATTCTCCGGAACACGAGCCCCAAGACTGCCGGGGATGAATGTAAAGAGTTCAGGTTATCATATGGAACCGGAACATTTCTTGAACAGTTTTGTTATTTTAAACAAACCCGCTACATTCCTCTGCCCGCAGAAGGAGGCCTGATCTGAATCTAGCAGAAGATATTGAATATATTGCCCAAAAACTGGCATCAAGTCCCAGAAAGTTGATGGTGTTCGATCGGGATGGAACCATTGTGCCCTATGCCGACCATCCGGATCTAGCCATTATGGCTGAGTCTCTAAAGACCATTATAAAAAGGTTGGTCAAGCTTCCGGGGGTTCAGATAGCGATACTCTCGGCCAGGGCGATAAAAGCACTGGAGCGAGACTTCCAGGAGGACGACCGGGTCATCCTTGCGGGAAACTACGGACTGGAACTGAGATTGCCCGACGGCTCAGAATTTGTGGAGAAGCGGGCCAGAAAGTCTATTGAGGAGCTGGAGCAGATTCGGGACAAACTTGTTCCTCTTACATCGAAGAATTTTGGTGGAATTCTGGAAGATCACAGGCTCTCCCTCTGCATTCACTGGCATAAGGTGGAGCCTGAAAACATTGATGAGTTTCGCCGCAAGATCCATCTTATTGCAGAAGGTGTTGAGACTGTTCGTCTTGAGAGCTTTCCCACCAGTTTTGAATTCTTTCCTGATATAAATTGGACCAAAGGAGATGGTCTGGACTTAATCTCGAAAAAGTGTGGAGTTGATATGGATAGTAGTTGTATGACTCTTTTCTGTGGTGACACCGATTCCGATGAACCGGCCATGGAGCGTGCTAATGAGAGGGGTGGAATTAGCGTCCGGGTTGGAAATGAGCCGGTTTCAACCGTTGCCAAGTATAAATTTGAAAGGCCCGCGCAAGTTGAAGAACTTTTGTCTCAAATTTTGAATCGCAGCTAATACTTCCTTATTCCTTGCCAGGTGAAGGTTTTCGCCAATATCACAGCCCCTTGGCAGCCGAAAAAAGGTTTAATAAACTGGTAATTCGCCCCAGGACGGTTTTTAATGGAACAGTCGACCAACCCACGCAACGGTATTCCAGGCGGATCATCTTGATTGTGTAGGCAGGCGGTCGACAGATAAAGGACCTACACAGGTCAGGTGGAACTTAAACAATTCTTCTCCGGATCCGCCTCAGTTAGAGAAGATTGCGCTAAGTGAAACTACAAAGTTGTTCGCTAGGGCGAAACGCATAGACAAAACAGAATCAGTACTCTCCATTTGTGTAAGAGATCCCGAATCTATCCGGATTACAAAGATGGGTGCCGGGCTATGCTTTCAAACCTCGATCAGCTTCTTAAATCCCTAATATAGGTGAAAAAGCATATATGGTCAGCATAGCATCGTATCGTGGTCCGGGAATGGCCGGAGGTGTATCCACCGCTCTATCGACACTGTGGCGTCTGGTGGGTGATAAAGCCGAAAACTGGTACTTTGTTTGTTCCAAAACTGACTCCATAAAAAGAAGCCAGGCGAATGGCAAAAGTTTCGCCGAGAGCTTCCTCAATCCTGAACTGGTAAAGGATCACTATCGCTATTGCAACGACTTTATCTGGCCGATTATGCATGATTTGCCGGAACATGCCACATATAGACAGTACGATAGAGAGAGATACTGCCAGTTCAACTCACAGTTTGCCAGAGTCATAGAAGAAAATCGGCGTCGGGTGGATAGCTCCTGTTTCATACAGGATTATCAACTCGCTTTGACCTCAAAGAATTTTGGTGGTCCAAAACAAATCTTCTGGCATATTCCCTGGCCTAAAAATGTAGAACCTCAATTTGTTGAGCCGATCATGGAGATTGCTTCAGGCTTACTGAATTGTGATTCGGTCGGATTCCATACCCGCGAATACGCGGATAATTTCGTAGCCTTCGTCAACAAGTATTTCCCGGGCTTTTCCAGTTCCACATTCCGCAGGGAGCGTGTCAATCCGCTCAGGACAGTGTCGAATTCCGGCTCTAATGCCGATGAAGCCAGCAAGGAGATCCACAGAGGACGGGTTCGCGCCATCGTATACAATTCCTACTCCTTCAAGCTAACTCGGGTTGTGGTCGCCCCCCTCGGTCTTGATCTCGATTACTGGAAAGAGAATCGCGAAAGCTCCAGGCTCATCGACCATAAGCTGCATGATATGGGTCTCGCCAGCGACAGTTATATTCTTTCTGTTGATCGGGCTGATTACACCAAAGGGGTGTATCAGCGCATGGCTGCCATAGATCACTTCCTTGAGAAGTATCCCCAGCATCGTGGAGAGGTGAAGTTCGTTCAGATTTGCGGCAAGACCCGTTCCGGTCTCGGCGCGTTTGAGACTTACTGGGATAGGTCTCGTAACCTGGCCGACTCGGTCAACGAGCGATGGGGTGATGGCAACTGGCAACCTATTCACTGGATAGATACTCCGATGAACACCAAGATGTTGGCCGGCTGTTATCGAAACGCCAAAGCAATGCTTGTCAATCCTGTAAGAGATGGACTGAATCTAACTGCTAAAGAGTTTATTGCCTGTCAGGCTGAGAATCCTGGTGCTCTTGCACTCTCTCCGGGAGCTGGAGCCTGGCATGAAATCGGCGAATGGGCTGTGGAAGCTAGTCCGGAATCCAGTGATAGTCTGGCCGATGCCATCCATGAAAGTCTCAGCCTTTCTCATAGCGAGCGGTCGAGCCGCGCCGACGCGATTATGCAGAGGCTTGAGGAGAACACCCTTCATGACTGGTGTAATTTCTTCTCCGGTCAGATCGGATCGAAGAGCACTTCTCCCCAGGCGCAAACTGTGGCAAGGTCCAGTCTGGCAAGAAGATACGCCAAATATGCCAATCGCAGGCTTAGCCTCAATAGCCAGGCCACCGATTCAATCAGCATGAGCAAATAGGCTCAAGTTCCAGGTCTTCCCCGGATTCTCCGGAGTCTGGTCTGAATCCCTAGCTTTCTATTATCACCTTGAGATGACCTGTTTTACCCAGGATTTCGCAGGTGTTCAGATTGCCGCGGGAGGAGAAGGCCAGGTCCACAGAGGCATTGCCGCAATGAACGTTTCTCAAGACGACTTTGCCTAGCCACTCGGGCAGGGAAGGTTCCACTATTCTCAGGGTGTTGTTTACGGCGTCCGGTTTGATATTGAGGCAAGCGGACAGCAGCTGAAAGAGGCTTCCTGCCGCCCAGGCCTGGGGTGAGCATGAAACAGGATAGTCGATGGGATTGTCTGTGTCATCGTCTCCGAAGCCGCAAAATAGTTCCGGAAGCCTGTAGTCCGTCTGCTTCTCTGCCACCACATGCAATGCATGCATGATCTGATGCACGTCTTTCGTTCTGCCGATGCGTCTCAGTCCATGGGCGATAATCGAGTTGTCGTGGGGCCAGACAGAGCCGTTGTGGTAACTAATCGGGTTGTAGGCCGGATTGTTCATGTGCAGGGTACGAATTCCCCAGCCGGACCAGAAGTCTTCGGTCATTAACCTGTCTGCTACGATATGGGCTTTGTCGTCATCCAGTATGTCAGTGAAAAGGCAATGTCCGGGATTCGATGCCAGGCCATCGACAAGATTGCGATCGCCATCTAGAGCAAGGGCAAGATACTGATCTTCCGGCATCCAGAAATCTTTTTGAAAGAGGAGCTTGAGTTTAGCAGCCTCGTCTCTCAGGCGAGCCGCGTAGGACTTATACTTTAACTTCTCCGCCAGATCGGCTATGCGCTTTTTGGCGGCGTATAGATAGGCCTGGGCCTCGCATAGGTAAATCGGCGGTTTTGCAATCTGTCCGTTTCGGTAGACCACTGAGTCATGGGAATCTTTCCAGCCCTGATTCTCAAGACCATCTTCATTCGTTTTTATGTATCCGAGGTAGCCATTATCAGCGGTGCGATTCAACCAGTCTATGGCGCTCTTCACCCGGGGCCAGAGCTTGCGGGCATAGTCAAGGTCTCCGGTCCAATCAACATATTCACAGAGAAGGAGAAGCCAGAGCTGCGTCGCGTCGACTGTTCCATAGTATGGAGTATGGGGAATTTGATTGTTTCTGGCCAACTCTCCGAAACGAATTTCGTGCATTATTCTTCCAGCACTTTCTTCAGTTCGAGGATTCTCTTTCGTTCCTTGATACCGGGCCAGCACATCTATGGTCTCTTTTGCCAGGCGTTTTGAATAGGGCAGCAATTGCCAGGAAGTGATGGCGCTGTCTCTGCCGAAAACGGCCGAATACCAGGGCACACCGGCAGCGATACCATAACCCTTTGGGGTCGGTTGCCTTAAGATGAATATATCTCTATAGCCTCTGTTTATTGAGGCGTTGAAGAGTTCATGTTCGGTGTATACCGAAGACCATTCAGAAACCCAGGACTTATACTCCTCATCGGCAAGCGCTTTTGCTTTGTCGTAGCCAATGCGGGCTGTCTGAGCGGCAGACTCTTTGCCGTTTACGGCCGAGCTGAGGCTCATTTCAAACTCTTGTCTCTCTCTGCCATTGAGCGCTATCTTGAAGGTGACTTCCCCCTCTTCGATTTTGGTCGGCTTCATTCCATGAAACTCGATCAAAGATTCTAAAAGAATATTGTCGGTGCCTCGGTAAGCGAGGAATAGAGCCGATAGATCCCTGGATGCCACCGGAATCATTCTCTCTCCCCGCTGCTCTCTGTTCAAACCTCTGACTTCAAACATATCTGCGAAGTCGCTTTGAAAGCGGATAGTCAACTCACATTCGACACAGGCGTTCAGGTAGTTTTCGATGATGATTTTTTCCCAGAGAAGGTCATGGAGGACCACCTCTCGGCGAACCGTTATAGACTGCTGGGGAATATCCTCGATTTGCACATTCGTATGGAGGAATGTGGCTGTGTAACCTTCCGCCACGTTAGTGGAGAGGAGTGATAGAGGAACACCGTTTAATAGGAGTTCCCATTCGCTCAAGTATCTAGTGTCGTAACGATAATAACCATAGCCCAGGGTGTTGCATGCCGGAATACTGGCTCCCTGATCGAGGACCAAAAAATGGCTTCCGTTCTTCAAAACCATTCTGGGGTGAGCGGCGTCGGTTAAAACGAAAGGCATTCCCTGGCATAAAGGTCTTGTGTCAACTTTGTAGCGACCGTGCTTTTTTGCCTTTATAGAACGGGTTTGCATTACTGCCTGCCTTCTTCTTCTAATGATTCCTGGATGCCTGGTAATTTCTTGAAAAGTTTGTTCTGGAAGCATTGTAACCAATTAGAATGACGATGTTCTCTTTGCAACCGGGTCGTAGAAGCCCATCGAATTTCTAATTGCCCACAAGACTTTTATTCCACCCGGTGAGCTTTTGTAAAAACATGCTTGAAATTTATGGGCTCGCTTCTGCAATGGGTTTAATATCGCCGGTGGTGCCCGATTAATTGTCTTGTTTCCTGTAAATCAATGACCAGGCATGATAGCCACCGATTAGATTTTTGACGTCGGTATAGCCTTTGCTGAGCATTAAGTGAAGGGCCCTGGTGGATCTGGCGCCGGACTGGCAGTAGACCAGATAGCACGATTTTTGATCGCCGTTGTCCTCCACCCACTCTTCCAGCTCATCCAGGGGAATACAGATGCTGCCTGGTATCCGCCCGACTAAATGTTCTTCATGGGTTCTCACGTCAATTATTTTTATCTTGCGGGCATCATCCGACTTGTCCTTGTCCTTGTCCTTCTCATTCTTGGCGAGCATTGTTCTCAGCTCGTCTGCCGAAATCCCTTCTTCGAGATGATTGGATGATCTATCTATTGCCGCTCTAGTATCTTTCTTACGAGAGGGTAGGGAACAGACCTTGCATTCGGGATCTTTGAGATGGGCGATGGTTCTAGTCTTGTGCTCCAGGGCATCATAGAGCAGCAACTTACCTGTTAAGGGAGCACCGAGACTACCCAGCAGGACTTTCAGGCATTCCAGCGCTTGCATGCTGCCGATGATCCCGGGTAGAACTCCAAGTACTCCAGCCGTTGCGCAATCCGGAATCACCGCCTGGTTGTCATCCTCCGGGAACAGGCAGTTATAGCAGGGACCTTCAGCACCATCGAAGACCGCTATCTGCCCTTCGAATTTGTGCAGGGCTCCGTAGACCATGGGAATGGCATTGTCATGGCAAAGCTTGTTGATGTGATATCTGGTTTTGAAATTGTCGGTGGCATCGAGGACCAGATCAAAGGAGGAAAGCAATTCCGTGGAGAAACTTTCGTCAAAACTTTCTTTCATTTCGACCAATTTCATCTCCGGGTTAACCCCGGATAGTCGAATGCGAGCCTGGTCTACCTTGAATTTTTCAGTATCTGCCACGGAGTAGAGAACCTGACGATGTAAATTTGTTATGTCGACTCTATCCGGGTCACAGAGTCCCAGGCGGCCAATCCCCGCCGCAGCAAGATATAAGGACGCCGGACATCCCAGACCCCCCAGACCGACAATCAAAACGCTGGAATCACTCAGCCTCTTCTGACCTTTCTCCCCTATCTCCGGAAGGATGGTTTGCCTGAAATAGCGGTTGTCTTTCATGGTCACTTAAGAATCAACGGAAGAGTTTGTATTGCCAGATGATGGTTCGTTATCTCTTTTCTCAACTTTTCAATTTATCAGCTATGAATCAGCTATGATCAAGTCTGAGCAAAATCAGTTAGGAAAGCATCCGTACTTTTGAGAAAGAGTAATTTAAGAACCAAATCATCCACTATTTTGATCCTGGGAATTGTCTTCCTGGGTCTCTTTTGTGTCTTCTCCGGCTGTCCACTGGAAGCCAAGATAATACAGGCCGAAATAGAGCACAAAGATTACCTTCCTGAAGTTCCGGAGAACTTTCGCCGGGGTCAGATTCTCAAAGAAGGAGATCTGGCTGTCAGGGTGCAGTGGTTTCCCGTGCCGGACTGGATGGCTGGTACCTTCACTAAAAGCGGAGATCTGGAAACATTTCAAAAGGACTTTCAAAGTGGAGCGGAGAAAAGACAAAGTTTCTGGTTAAAGAACAGGGTCACCTTGAAATTCGGACATCAAAGGGACCGGCTCAATACCGTCTGGCATGCCGAAGTGGTGCCATTTCGGGCAGATGGTGCTCGCGGAGCTACCCGGGATCAGCGCTATGTTCTCTCGATGGCCTGCTTGAAGTCGACCCCGGAGAATGTGGTGCTGAAATTTCACAGTGTGGTGGTCACTCTCGATGACAGCGGCAAAGTCATGGGAAGTAAGCAACAAGAAGAGATTGTCAGCTTCTTTCCGAAGAATGACAACTTTATCTCTTCCACCAGCTCTACCAAAATCTTTTCTGAAAGGGGGCAGCCTCTCTATCAACTGGATTCACATACCAGCCGATTGAGAGTAAATGGCTTCCAGGAGGTAGACAGGTTGAGCGGAATTGATCTGAGAAATTCCCTGGCTCAGTTCCTGCAAGCTAAGAATATGACCGACAGGTTGTCGGGCTCTCCTTGACATTGCCCGGTCAGTTTATCAACCATACTTATCATTCCGTTTATGTACCGGGCCTGAGAATCTGATTCCAGGTAAAATGTACTTTTCCGGTACTTACTAAAACAATTTTGGTTCTTGTGAACAGATAGGGTGTCTCTATGAAGATAGCGTTTATTCTCCGGGCAGTATTTCTGGCTTTGCTTCTCAGCTTTGCCCAGGGACCACAGGCATGGGCCCAGGAGTCGAAGATTATCGGGATAATGGAGAAAGAGCTAAAACGCTCATTCGAGAAATTGAAAAATGCTGGAGATGCACCCCTTTATTACCTGGGCTACCGGCTGTATGAAACCACTAACGATTATGTAAGCGCTGAATATGGTGCCAGAACTTCGGACGATTTTGAAGCTACCAGAAGACGTGTTTTGAGAGTGGACTTGAGAGTCGGCTCGCCGGAGCTGGATAATTCCCATAAAGTAAGAGATCAGAGGATGTTCAGTTTCGATAGCGATTTTTCCTCTTACCTGCAAACCGATGTCCCTCTGGATGACAATGAGATGGCTTTGAGGCATGCTCTCTGGTTGAGAACCGACAAAGCTTTTCGTAAAGCTCAGCAGCAATATGCAAGGGTCATTGCCAACAAAGACGTGAACGTAAAAGAGGAAGATAGTTCAAATGATTTCTCCGAGGAAGATTCCCAGGAGTACACGGGCGAAGAGAAGAAGCTAAACTTCGACCGAAAAAAATGGTGCGATGATATCAAAGAGCTCTCCGCTATTTACCGAAAGTATCCTGAAATCTATTCGTCTTCGGTGGCTTTCACCGCCTCTTTGACCAGGCGCTGGCTGGTGAATTCGGAAGGCACCAAAATACATGATTCCAGAACCGACTACGGAATCTATTCGACTGCTCAGGCAAGAGCCGAAGACGGAATGAATCTCTGGCTTTACGATGATATCGAAGCGACCGAGGTGGAAGACCTGCCGAACAAAGAGGCGCTTGCTAAATTCGTCTCGGATATCGCTAACAATCTCAACAATCTGAGGACCTCTCCCAAGGCAAAACCCTTTGCCGGGCCGGCAATCCTGAAGTCCAAAGCGGCGGGAGTATTCTTCCATGAAGTTTTTGGACATCGTATGGAAGGACACCGCCAGAAGAATGAGAAGGAAGGTCGTACATTCACAAAGAGTATCGGCAAAAGGATAATGCCTGAGTTCATCAGTGTTATCGATGACCCCACCCTTAAGAGGCTGGGCGGTGTTCGCTTGAATGGAACCTATAAGTTCGATGACGAGGGAGTTCCGGCCCAGAAAGTTACTCTGGTGGATAAGGGAGTTTTGAAAACATTCTTACTGGCTCGTTCGCCGGTTAAAGGATTTCCCCGGTCAAACGGCCATGGACGTTGTTCTCCTTCCCGCAACCCGGTAGCGAGAATGGGTAATCTCATTGTTCAGTCCACCAACACGGTACCTTACGCGGATTTGCGCAAGAAGCTTATTGAGACTGTAAAGGCTCAAGGAAAGGAGTATGGACTGGTGTTTGATGATATCGCCGGTGGTTATACCCTTACAGCCACATCGGCGCCTCAAGTCTATAGTTTGCAGCCACTGGTGGTTACCAAAGTATTCGCCGACGGCAGACCGGATGAGCTGGTCAGGGGCGTCAAAATAGTGGGCACACCGCTCACCGCACTTGAGAAAATAGTTCAGACAAGTGATAGAAGTGACTCCTTCAACGGTGTTTGTGGAGCTGAATCCGGGAGTGTTCCCGTATCTGCTTCGTCCCCGGATTTGTTGGTTGAGACTCTGGAAGTGGAGCTGAAAGACAAACGACAGGATAAGCCACCACTATTGAAGCCACCGTTCCATGATAAGAAGTGAAATCCCCATAAATTCAGCCGAAAACCAGGAACCTAATATAATGCCATCAAGCAGAACCAAACAAAAATTCAGCAGAAAGGGACTCAGTCACACCCTTCTGGCCCTTGCCTTTCTTATGACCTCCCCGGCGGCCTCGGGAGCCGAGCAAGACGCCGACACTTCGGATAAGAAAGTTGAGACTGCTTTCGTAAAGGGTACCCCTATCAAAGATGACCTCATCTTCAAAGCGATGCTTGATGAGCAGGAGCGAACCGAAAAGCAACTCAAGCTGGGAAATCACGAGAAGCCCTACTTCGTTCAGTACAAAGTTCTCGAATCTGATTCTGTCTATATAAATGCTGCCTATGGCTCTCTATCCAGCTCCAACAGAAGCAAATCCAGGAGATTCTATCCTGATATCCGCGTGGGCAACTATGACATGGACAGTTCAAAAGACTCCGGCGGATTGAGTTCTCTTCTTGGAGGAAGCTTTCTCTCCGGCGGTGTCTCACTACCCCTGGAAGATGACTATTATGCAATTCGTCATGAGATCTGGCTCTCTTCCGATAAAGCATATAAGAAAGCGATAGAAAGTTTTGAAGCCAAGAAAGCAGAACTGAAAGCTAATCCTGTTAGTGAACGGCTGGGTGACCTGACAAAAGAGAAACCTGTCGTCTATTTGAAACCCTCGGTATCTCTTGATTTCGATAGAAAAACCTGGGAAGAGAACGCGGTCAAGTTATCGGCTATCTTTCTAAAGCATCCGGAAGTGGAGCATAGTCTTGTTAATTTCAACTTTCGCTCCGCCAACGCCTGGCTCTCTAACAATGAAGGTTTCAGGCACCGGGACGGTCAATTCGCCTGTGAGCTAGTTGTCTCCTCTTCTGTCAGGGCTAAAGACGGAAGACAGTATTCCGACTCGATAGTCTATGCCGGTGATAGACCTGAAGACCTGCCCGATTTGGCAACCATGGAATCCGGCGTCAAGGATATGATCGGCAGACTGAATAAGCTTGCTTCGGCTCCCCTGGCGGAGAGCTACAGTGGTCCTATTCTATTCAGCGAGGAGGCTGCCGGAACGCTCATGAATTCGGTTCTCTCCAAATTACTCTCCGGTCCTTCCGACTCGGGAGAGGGAAGCAGCCTCTTCAAAAAAGAACATCCTTATAGAAATCAGATCGGAAAGCGGGTGGCATCTCGCATGGTCACTGTGGTGGACGATCCTTCCGCCAGTGATTATAAGGGAACCAAACTGCTCGGTACCTTCGAAGTCGACGATGATGGTATCCCTGCCCAGAAGCTAACCTTAATAGAAAAAGGGGTTTTGAAAACCTTCTGCACAAGCCGTGTTCCTGTGCGGGGTGTTGAAGGATCCAATGGGCATTCAGGAAATGGGGTGGGAACCACCAGTGTTCTCTTTGTCTCCATCGACCCAGGCATGAAGAACTCGAAGCTGAAGAAGAAATTGCTTGCCATAGGTAAGGATGAAGGTTATGACCATGTCTACTACGTCAAGCGCTTTGCTCCGGCCATGGGCTTGTTTAGCCTGGGGTCTTCTATCTCCAGTTTATTCTCCAGTCTCGGCAAAGGAGTGGTATTGACTCCCAGCGAGCTATATAAGATAAATGTCAAGAACGGAAAAGAGGAGCTTGTTCGTGGTGCGGTTGTCGCCCTGGAGCCCCGAAGGGTTATGAGGGAGATAGTCGGCGGTGGAGACAAGGAAAAGGCTGTGTTAGTGGCTTCCAAGGGAGGGCGCACGGTGAGCGTTATTGTTCCATCCCTTCTGGTCCGCGACCTTGATATTAAGGAGCCCAGCAAACAGTCCAGGAAACCCCCTATCGTATCCAACCCTCTAATTGAGAAGTCCGAGCCGTAGAAAAATATGAAATAGCGCTACTCTGAAAATCTCATGTTGTTGATATCATTTGCTTA
>JAUIJG010000066.1 GCA_030431355.1 bacterium | reverse complement strand
TCAGTACTCCATCAAAGAAACCTGACCAGGTACATGGATGCCACATTCTCCTTCGGTCAGGAAGACTTCAGCCATGCTCGTAAAATGCTCGACCTTATCAAGGCGGAAGATCCTGAACTTTATAAGAACGAAGAGCTAAATATGGAGGAGTTGCACGGACAGTCCTCTAGTTGGTGGAAGCGTAACTGGCGCACGGTGGCGGCCGGACTGACCATCGCTGTAGCTGTTGGAATCGGTGTGGCCACAGCCGGTCTCGGCAGTGGCGTCAGCGGAGTCATGATTGCTGGTGCTGTCAGCATGGCAAGTGGTGCCGCAGTCGGATACGGGTTACACGCCGGACTGGGCTACACAGCTACCGGTAGATGGGAACATGAAGCCGGGATAGAAGGAGCGAAACTGGGCGCCAGGTTCGCCGGACTGGGCACTGCCGGTCGCCTCATTGTGGGCACCGGAGGATTCAGCGGAATGTCTTTCCTCCCCCGGGTAGGAGCATATGCCGGAGCCGGATTTACGCCTTCTGCGATTTCATACACAGCTCCTGACCTCATTGATTACAGCATGGGCGATCGCACTAAGTCCCTTGGCACCATAGCCATGGAGACCGGCGTGAGAGGATTGGGCGACTCATTCCTCCTGGCTGCCACGGTGAGCCCGGCAGGAACCAGCACTCTTGGACGTATCTTCAATCCTAATATCGTCAAGATGAACCCCGGATATGGTGCTCTCTCTAATACTGCCAGATTTATCGGAGCCAACGAACTCTACGGCGCCACCTATTATGATGGTATGACCTGGGCCCTGGATAGAGGCGGCGATAGAAATACATGGAAGTTCCTGGAAGGAGTTCCAGTGCTGAGCGGTTTGCCTGAAAGGCTTCCCGACAAGAGCAATCAGCCGGCCTTCGACTTCTGGACAGGTACCAGATCCGCTTACGATCATGAACCCCATACGGGATATGGAATTCTCAGAAACCTTGCTGCCAGGTCTATTCCCGGCGGTAGAGACTTGAATTTCGACAATCGCAGAGATTATTCTCGGTATCTCTACAACATGGAAGGTTCCGGAGCTATATTTGGACTCAGGGAAGCGACCACTGAGAATCTTCTGTTCAGAAACCAGAATCTTCCCTTCCAGTTAAGACCTGTGCAGCCCACAGTGCGGAAGGTATTTATTCCGGAGTACAGCTCCCAGCCCATGGCGCAGACTGTGATTGACGGCAGACCGGTACTCTTCCCCTTGAGCGGGCAAGCGTACGATTCCGAAGCGGCCAGACCTAACCGCCTGGAATTTCGAGTGGATGAGTTGACAACAGATGCCAGCAAGCCCCATCCGCTGGGACTTAGAATAGGTCGCTGACCCATAGAACCAGGAGGGCTGAGACCGAGTCTGAGGAAAATGTTCCGACTCGTTAAGCTTTTCCCTTGCCAGAGGATAGATAGACCCGAAAAACGGGAAAGGTTAGAATAGTGTTTGCGCTTTTAAATTTACTATTCAAACCTTCTTACTATGTCAAAAGTTTCTATTATAATTCCCGCCTACAATGAAGAGCAGAGGCTTCCTGCCACCCTGGATTCGGTCTGTTCTTTTATGGATAGTCAAAAACATGACTATGAGGTGCTTGTCGTTGATGACGGTAGCTCAGATGGCACCTGCGACCTGGTCAGGTCTTATGAAGACAAGAATCCGAAGGTCAAGCTGATCTCCTACGATGAGAATCAAGGGAAGGGCTATGCGGTCAGAACAGGAATGCTGGCAGCAAGCGGAGACTATGTCATCTATAACGATGCCGACGGCAGCTCGCCTATTGAGGAGATTGAGAAATTAATCGCCAGTATCGACGCCGGCCATGATATTGCTTTCGGCTCAAGGGCCAAGCCTGATGACAGCCGCTATGTGAACGCTCTTGCTTATCGCAAGTACATGGGCAATACCTTCAATCTGATTGTGCAGTTTCTCATTCTGCCAGGAATTCAGGATACTCAGTGTGGATTCAAGATGTTCAGCCGCAACGTGGCCAGAGACATCTTCTCGGTGGCCCAGGTGAATGGGTTTGCATTTGACGTGGAAGTCCTTTATATAGCAAGACTACGACACTACAATTGGGAAGAAGTACCGATTAACTGGTCAAACGTTGATGGTTCAAAAGTCAACGTCTTGGTCGACTCGCCCAAAATGCTTCTGGAAGTTTTTAAAGTCAGATTGGCAGCCTGGATGGGCAAATACCATAAACTGATGAACAGTTCGGAAAAAAACGCCTGAACCAACCTGGTTCAAGAGACTGAGGAGCCGCTCTGGGTCTTCAGTTCGGCCAGGCAGCCGATTATCTCTTTGTGAATCAACCCGTTGGTGGCAAGTATATGACCGCTGTCTATATCAAGTTGATTCCCTTCCAGGTCGCTTACCGTGCCACCGGCTTCAGTGACAATCAGAGAACCGGCCCCGATATCCCAGGGAGACAATTTCATCTCCCAGAATCCTTCGGTTCTGCCGGCAGCCACGAAGCAAAGGTCAAGGGCGGCGGAGCCGTCACGCCTGACGCCGTGGCTTAGATTGGTGAGAGTCTTGAATTCCAGCATGTTGTCGAATCCTGAATTCCTTGTGTCTGGTGGAAATCCTGTGGACAACAGACTTCCGGATAATTCTTTGATGTTTGATACAGAGAGTTTTTTATCGTTTACGAAAGCACCCTCTCCTTTTATAGCCCAGAAAAGCTCATCGGCGACCGCGTTGTACACCACCCCCAGTGCCATCTCTCCATCAACTTCTAAACCGACGGAGACCGCGAAGAATGGGTATGCGTGGGTATAGTTAGTGGTCCCATCCAGCGGGTCTATGAGCCAGCGCCGGTTTTTCTCACCGGATTTCTCGCCACTTTCTTCCGCCAGAACTTTGTCATCAGGAAAGGCACCGCTAATTATTGAAAGTATTTTCTCTTCACACTCTTTGTCCACGTTGGTGACGAGATTGAAGGCACTTTTGAAATCGATTGAAGTTATCTTTCCAAGATTCTCCACCTGGATCTTTCCTGCTACTTTGACCGCTTCGAAAACTACTTCTTTCTCTCTTCTCAATTGTGCGCCCTCTCTTTTCTATTCGAGTAATCAAGGAATCATATAATGTCGACGAGGTTAGAGTCTACAAGGGATGAAGATAGCGCCTGTTCTATTGAGAACCTGTGAGAACTTGATATTCGTTTACTCTCGGGGCTTGTTTGTTGACGCTACATATATATGCATTTATGCTTAGTACTCTTGTAATAGACACAGGACCAAATCAATCCTATGCCAGTGCCAGGAAGATTCCATAAAGTTGCCGAGAATGTCCGGGGAGCCTTGTGCCCCTCCGGTATTATCATTCTTTGAGCTTTAAGGGCTGGCTTTAGATATTTAGCCAGCGCCCGGCGTTGGTTTTTTTGTTTTTATGCCTTATTTGATGGAGACAGAGGCGATGAGCGGTAAAACATACAGTGTAAACCTTCCCAAGACAGGCTTTCCGATGAAAGCCAATAGCGCGGTGCGTGAACTGGAGTTTCAAAAATTCTGGGATGAAATTAAGGTTTACGATAAGAGTCTTGAGAAGCGAAAAGACTCTCCCAAGTTTGTTTTGCATGATGGACCGCCCTACCTAAGTTCGGCAAAGATTCACATAGGTACGGCCCTGAACAAAGTCTTGAAAGATATCGTCACCAAATATAAGGCCCAGAGAGGCTTTTACTCCCCTTATGTTCCCGGCTATGACTCCCATGGACTTCCCATTGAAAACGCCGTTCTCAAGAAGGTCAAAGGCGGCCGAGCCGCTCTCACCCCGGTGGAGTTGCGGGAGAAGTGCAGGGACTTTGCCCTGGCCAATCTGAAGGGTCAAGAAGACAACTTCCGCAGATTGGGTGTCTGGGGGGATTGGGCGCATCCTTATATCACTCTGGATCCGAAATTGGAGGCTACCCAACTTAGAGTCTTCGGCAAGATGGCTTCCAAAGGTTATCTCTACAAAGGTCTTAAGTCTGTGCAGTGGTGCCCGAACTGCGAGACTGCTCTTGCCGAGGCCGAAGTCGAATATGCGGATCACAATTCCCATTCAATCTATGTGAAATTCGCCCTGGACGAAGATTACAGAAGTAAGCTGCCTGACTTTGTGCCGGCGGAGAAGAAGGTCAGCTTCGTGATCTGGAGACAAGACCTCGTTCCTCGCCTGGACGACTACTCCCTGGACCCTTCCCGGAAACCTGGGCGTGGCGCTTCATCCGGACTTCAACTATGAATTTCTCGATACCAGGGACCATGGTGTTCTGGTGGTTGTGGATGAATTGAAAGAAGCTTTCTTGAAAGCCACCGGTTTGGAAGAAGAGAATCCGGCCGTACTGGGCACGGTGAAGGGCAAGACTCTGGAGCTTATTGAATGTCGCCATCCGTTTATGGACAGAACATCAAGAGTTATTGTCGGTGAGCACGTCACCACCGAAGTCGGTACTGGCTGCGTACATACTGCCCCCGGCCATGGACCGGAGGATTTCGAGATCGGTAAAGAGTACGATCTGGGTGTGCTGTCACCGGTAAATGGCCGTGGGATCTTCACCGATGAAGCCGGTAAATACGCCGGTGAGCGATTTGATAAAAGCAATTCCGTCATCGTGGAAGATTTAAAAGAGCTGGGTGTACTTTTGGGTCACAAGACCTATTCGCACAGTTATCCGCACTGCTGGCGGTGCAAAAAGCCCCTGATCTTCAGGGCGACCGAACAGTGGTTCGCTTCCGTAGATGGCTTTAGAAAAGAAGCCCTGGCAGCCATCGACACTGTCAAATGGATCCCGGCCAGCGGTAGAAATAGAATCTACACCATGGTGGAGAACCGCGCTGACTGGTGCATAAGCAGACCGAGAGCCTGGGGCGTTCCTATACCAGTGTTCTACTGTTCTAAATGCAATTCTCCTAAGCTCGACACGGAAAGCGTCGAGAAAGTGGCTGAGCTATTTGAAAAGGAAGGTTCCGACAGCTGGTGGAAAAAGAGCGCAGTGGAGCTTTTGGGAGAAGGCACCGCATGCGATTCCTGCGGGAACAGAGATGAGTTTGAAAAAGAGACCGATATCATGGATGTCTGGTTTGATTCCGGTGTGACCCATGCATCGGTGGTGGATGCCCGCGATGAATTGCGCGGTAGTCCGGCCGAACTATATCTGGAAGGTAGTGACCAGCACCGTGGTTGGTTCCAGTCTTCTCTTTTAACATCCGTCGCCGTACATGGGCGTGCTCCCTACAAGACCGTATTGACCCATGGTTTTGTGGTTGACGAGAAGGGCAAGAAGATGTCCAAATCCGTCGGAAACGTGGTGGAGCCTGATCAAGTGATCAAGCAGTATGGTGCCGATGTATTGCGACTCTGGGTGGCATCCGTAAACTACACCGACGATATCCCGATCGGCAAGAACATGCTCGCGCAGTTGGCTGACATCTACAGAAAGCTCCGCAATACCGCAAGGTATATGTTGGGCAACCTTCATGATTTTGATCCGGCCAAACATTCAGTTCCGCTGGAGCAACTAAGTGATCTGGATCGGTTTATCCTGCATCGTTTGCAGAAAGTTGTCGATAAGATCGGTGAGGATTTTGATAACTTCGAATTCTTCAAGTATTATCAACTGCTGCAGAAGTTCTGTGTGGTGGATCTATCCAGCTTCTACTTCGATATCGCCAAGGATAGGCTTTATACATCGAGCCCGGACTCAACCAGTCGGCGCGCGGTGCAGACTGTTCTCCATGAGTTGTTGATGGTGCTGGTGAGGCTGCTGGTGCCGGTAACTCCCCATATGGCTGAAGATATCTGGAAGCATATGCCTGATGCCATCAAGAGTGCCAGCTGTCCTGAGGAGAGTGTTCTTCTCACCGATTTCCCGGTGGCCAAGAAAGAGTTCTTCAACGACGAACTGGCTTCTTATTTCACTGATTTAATTGAAGTAAGGTATACCGTTAACAAAGCTCTGGAAGAAGCGAGAGCTTCCCGTACCATCGGCAGCTCTCTGGAAGCTCGGGTTGTCTTGCACATAGAGAACAAAGAGTTGGCCTCAAAAGTATCTTCTCTCGGCAGTAGCTTACCGGGATTCTTCATCACCTCCCAGGCAAATGTTCTGGACAATGGCAATGGAGCTTTACCGGCAGATGGAGTTATCTCCAGCGCTGAAGAAGAAGGTGTCAAAGTTGCCGTTCTCAAAGCCGAAGGCGAGAAGTGCGCCAGATGCTGGAAATTCTCCATCGATCTCGGCTCCGACTCCGACTTCAAGGATCTCTGTCAGTTCTGTACGGAAGCTGTTAAAGAAACCTGTTCGGTGACGGAATAAGTGGTTCGGGACTGGGACAAAAGTCTATAGGCTTTCCAGACTTCTTACTGTCCTGCTTGAATGCGGGAAACATGGGACTGAATAAGCGCCGTAAGTTTTTCTTTGTCGCCGCCTTGATTGGCTTTCCTGATCTCTTCAAGAACTTCTTTGGATTCCTTTTGGGAGAGTCGGTGATCGCTTACGGAGCCATCCGGACCCGGAATACCTTGAAAAATTACCAAACCTGTTTTGTCGATGGCGATATTGATATGCCTTGCTTCGGCCAACCTCTTATCATCGATGTTGCCGTCGTCGCCTAGAAGCATGTCGGCTTTCGGCTGCTGCTTTACTTGAGCTGTATCGGCAGCTTTCTCTGTTTTTGCACATCCATTTATCAGGATTGAGAGAAGAAGCATTGAGGAGAGAGCAGAGGCTAGTTTTTTCATTGAATTCAATCCGCATAACATATCAGGACAAGACCCAACCGGGTGCACAGCGGATCAGTCTAGCAAGAATAGCTAGCCAAACATTGGGCCTGTATCATCAATCTTACTTCTGGCGATTGTGATGCCAGTTTCCGTAACGGTCTCTATTGGGATGAAAGGTTCTCTCCTGCCTTCTCGTCTCCCGGCGGATTCTCTCGAGAGCGTCTGCCGGTGCCGGTCCTCCTGGATAGTGATTCTCCGGTATTCTGGCAAATTCTGTCTCGTTGCCGAACTGATCTACAGAAGCTTTCTTAGAGCGTTTTACCTTGTAAAGACTTTTTAGGGCTCTGGTCGCGTTGTCTTTCAGGGTTTTGTCTTTGGCAAACTTGCTTACATAGTTGTATTCCAGGGCAGCTCTATAATGCTGGTTCATATTCTGGTAGGCCAGACCGGTGTAATAGTGGGTCATGGCCGTGGGCTGCATGCTTCTTACACAGGTGAGGATCTCTTTGTACTTACCTTGACTGTAAAAAGCCTTCAAATCATTTACAGTGGGTTTCTCCGCGTTTTTATCGGCGGAGTCCTCTTTGTTGTTCTCGACCATGTTCTTTGCCGGTCCCTGCTCTGCAAAAACCGGTTGGGAGGTTACTATCATGCAGGAACAAATAGCCAGGGGCAGAAGAAGCATTTTTGATGAATCGCGTTCAAGCATCGCCGGTATTCTTCCTCCTTAAACCTTTGGCACTGGTTCCATCATAACCTTTTTACCCGATATTTCCAGTTTTGATAAGGGCTTGCATCTTCTTCAGGGGTTCCATATCCCCTCTCCTTGCCGCCACGCTGATACCCTCTTCCAGGACCTTTTCATATTGGTCCATCTCTCCAAGAGCTTTATGGGCTTTGCTCAGTTCCAGGTAAGCCTGGCTATGGTCAGGTTTAATGGAGAGGGCTTTTTCCAGGTATTGAACCGCTTCTTTAAAGCTCTCCATCTCCACCAGGCAGCTTCCTTTGCCATAGTTGGCCAGAAAGTCTTCACTGTCTATTTCAAGCACTTCTTCGAACATGGAAAGCCTTTCCTTAATCTCCGATAGGCGCTTTGCCTTTTGCTTCTCTTTTTCACTGTCTTCTTTTGAAGACCGGGCTAGTCTGAGCATCTGAATAGTTGTCGAAATTGCTTTTTCTTCTTCAGCTTTCTCTTTCCAGCCTTTTTCCAGATAGAACACCGATAAGTTCGTGTGGGCCATTACCGAATCTGCGTTTAACTCAACTAGATGCAGCATGGTCTCTATGGCTTCATCTAGTTTATCCCTTTTTGAAAGGATTACACCGAGGGATTCATAGGCATCCTCGAACAAAGGATCGTAAGAGATTGCTTGCCTCAGAAGTTGGATGGAGCTGTCTTCGTTTTCGTCTTCTTCGGCGAAAACGGCAAGTGCTTTTTCATACAGCTCTCTGGCGATTGATGCCACCGGCGGTGATTGATAAAATGGCAAAAGCACCACCTTGCCATGAAACTCTTCTTCATTAGACCGGAATTGATACTCTTTGTCCGGCTCTCTGAAGTCTCGTTTCATCAGCACTATGGCCAGATCGCTCTTGAGAAATTCAGAATGGGTAAAAGATTTGATCCATCCGACGGTCTCTTCATTTATAGAAAGTTCCTGGTTGTGCTCCGGTATCGTCTTGCCAGCCGCGTCGAAGTACAATCCGACCAGCGCTTTTGTAGGGGCTCCATGGCTTCTTACTCTAGCCAATACTTCTTGTCCCTGGAAACAACCTTTGTCATAGCTGACGGAAGAGCTTTCCAGACCTGTTTCCGGGAGCAATGAGTTGGTATCATAATCGGTGTTGAATTTGATGATTCCTGCTTCGATTCTTCCTGTCTCCAGGAGTTCTGGCTCTAATCTTGAAAAACCTCTATCCCTGGCGACCTGCTCTAGATAAGCTTTGAAGGAGTCGCCGGAGCCAAAACAGAGAAAACCCTCTTCTCCATAAAGTGATGTTCGATAAACATCCACCTTTTCCTCATTTATCATGGTTGAAAAATAGTCATGTTCAAAGAGGTCTGAGTTCGGGGTTTTGTCCAGGGAATTCTTTATTACCAGGCGGCTCAACTGACCTTCTATGTGTATTGCCTTGGAAGCTTCCGGTAGCTCAACAAACTCAATTTTGTCGGCAAATCGAAATTTATCGAGATGCGACAAAAACAGGTCTTTCTGCGAAGATTCCATTATCGCCACATAGTCTTCTTGTCTGCGATAGATCCGGAAACTTGATACCACACGGGCTTTTCTGTCCAGCAAACAAGAACGCTGGGATTGTGAAGATTCCAACCTGTTGATGTCGTTGGTGGTCTGGGACTGAAGAAATCGGGTTGCGTCCGCGCCGGAGATTCTTACCGCGACAAGGTCCGGATTGTTGAGGTAGGCTCCGATCTTTCTTATCGATTTGGTGTTGATCATAGTTAAGTCTGTTTTCTCGCTGGGGCCATATGGAAGAACCTACTCTCAATCAATGGAGTAGGTTCCCGATGATCTAATTAGTTGAGCTTACACGGAGAAAGAATTTCCGCATCCGCAGGAGCTTTTAGCTTGAGGATTTTTGATAACGAATCCTTTGCCTTCCAAACCACTGTGGTAGTCAAGAACTGTGCCTTTCAGGTAGATGGCGCTTTTAGGATCCACAAAAACTTTGATTCCGTGGCTTTCAATCACGTGGTCTTTCTCTTGCTTGTTATCAAAAGAGAGTCCGTAGGACATTCCGGAACAACCACCACCTCTGATCTCAAGACGCAGGCCTTCCTTGCCTTCCTCTTCTTGAAGCAGACTCTTAACCTGTTCGGCAGCTGCTTCGGTCACTGCTACTACTGTATTTTCGCTTTTGGTAGTTGTGTCTGCCATTGCCCGTTGACCTCTAATTTCTGTGGGGGACTGATTGAGAAGGCATTATTATAAGCCCTCCACAGATAATTTAGCACATGACAACGCCGGAGAGGCGTTATATTTTCCATAATTCATTGCATCTTAAGAATTATGATTCCATCAAGAATGCCCAGATTGGCGCCTTTCTTGACTTTTAGCTGACCCGACATCTTGTACATACCATTCGCGTCGAAATTCGGAACCCAGGCAGTATCGATGGTTCCAGCCTTGAGCTGTGACAGTTTGACCCTCTCCTGGCTCTTCCTTGCTCCGGATCTCCCGGCAGAATCATGGACGGTGATGAAGATATCACCGTCAGCGCCCCTATTAAAATCGACAGCGGTGAGCCAATGACCGGCAAATCTTTTGTATGTGCTCTTCCCGGGAATATTGCGATACCAGCCCACTTTTAACCAAACCGCCGTCTTTTCAGACAGCGCTTTCTCAACGGTTGACGGGTCCGGTTTTTTATTGCCTTTGAAATATTTGGGATCGCATCTTTCCCAACCTTGATAGGAGAGAGAGACCGGCTTCACTCCACGGGATCTCAAATAAAGCTCCAGACCTTTGAGCATGCCATCGACTGTGGTGCCCATGGACCTTGTCGTATTCATATACAAGGCTAGTTTCGCCGCTAACTTTCCCTGCTTTGCCGGGCTCTCATCCGCACCATCAGCCAGAGCTGGATAGCCGACCTTTGAAAGCCACAGCATCGAATTTGATACTGCTACAGGCCCGCAATAGGGTGCCCCGGAATAAGGCAATGCGGCTGTTTTTTCAGTCTGCATTAGATCAGGGGTTTGAGAAAGTCTGCTGTGCTTTAAGTCTGTCTGGGCAAAACAAATTCCCGGCCAGAGGACAATGAATAATGCGATAGGGATAGAGATCTGGGTCAATTGCACCGGACCATAAGTCTCCTTATCTTTCTGGCGGCTCTTTTGAGTTTCTCCTCATAGTCGCCGGATATCAACATATCCACCTTAACCCAGTCATAGTCTGCCAGCTCGAATCGATTAATTTTAAGCTCTTCGATGGAGTTCAAATCATCAGATTCTGAATCTTTTTTCGTCTCCACAAGCAGATATAGAAAATCGTGATGATAATGAGAAGACTCTCTTTTCTTTTCGTTAGCCGGTATGAAGTGGGTATCGATATCCAGGGCTATTTTGCTTTGGGTATGCCAGTCACTCAGTTCGGCGGCCGAAATACCTGTCTCTTCCAGGAATTCTCTGGTGGCACATTCCAGGGGCTCCTCTTCCTTTTCCAGGTGACCGCCCGGTTGAATCCAGAGGTCAAGGGCACGATGGTGAACCAGGAGCACGCTGTCAATCTTACCGGAGTAAAACAGACCACTACCTGTAAGGTGACCTCTCATATTGGCGCGGTCGCATATGTTTTCGCTGTTGTCTAGAAGCTGACTTCTCAACAGCGAAAGCCGTTCTCTTTCTTCCGGGAAGGTCTCTAAGTACAGGTCAAGCTGGGCTAATATGTTTTGATTGTATGCTCTTCGAGTTTCTTGACTCATCTGTTTTTATTCTCTTCTATGCGCTTTAAGCTGGCTTTTAAAAAATCTTGAAGACCCACATAATCGAAATTGGATGTATTCCTGTTTACACGCTTGCCTTCGCAGTCAATTACCACCATATAGGGTACGAAAACAAAGAAGCTATTGGCATAAGTACTGTTAAATGCGTACTCAGTATAGTTCAATACGTGATCAAGGTTGAGTTTTACCGGATAGAAGTTGTTCTCTATATACGATACTATCTTCGGATTCGTCAGGGTGACCCTGTGTAGATATTCACAAGCAGGATTATTTTCGTCCGTCACCAGAAAGAGAATTGGCTTTTGATCTATGTTGTCCGTTAGAACCTCTTTTAGATGAATGGATTTGAAAAAACTGCTTCTGTTTTTACTCTTAATCTTTTTCTTCTTTGCCTTATCCGGCTCGCTTTTCTTCTCTTCGGAAGATTTGCTTGGGAGCTGAAAATCCCGGAATTCTATGTGTTCTCTAAGCTCTTCTTTCTTCCAGTCAGGAAGTTGTTTCCATTCCACAGATAAGGAAATATCTGTTGGAGCGGCGGATTCAATGGCTTGAACCAGCAACCTGGTAGCCAGAAGAATGATTGTCAGCGCAGCCAGAAATTGAAAGTTGCCGCGAGTTGAGCCCTTCTTAGTCAGTATCATAGTGGAACTCCCTGACATTAAGGGTTATGGTGGCTGCCAGTAAAGCGATGGAAATGTTGGAAACTATTTGCAGCAAGGGTGAAAGAAACATAGGTCTTGCTGTGAGGAGATCGTAGGTGTGAATATTTGGTGCCATGAACTGGGCAAACTCGTGAAAGAATTTCAAGTAGTCTCCCACGCTCTCCCTGGAGCCTGAGCCGAATAACAGTGGATATATTTTGTCATTGAACCATTCATAGAGACCAAGTATCTTGAAAGTCATCACCGTGGCAGTTTCAGAAGTTTCGGTATGGGCCGTGGCAAATCCAAGCGGAAATAAGTGAGTGGCGGCAGCCAGTTGAATTGCTAGAATACCAATCAGTATGGTCATTTCTGTGGGCAGAAGATAGACGAAAGTCAGTACTGAAGACATGCTCATCCCGATTAGAACTCTGTCTAGAAGGCTGGACGCTACTACCAGGGTATTAAAATCATGGTCTTTTATATAGAGGCAGGTGGCATAAATAATCTCCTGGATGACGGTGGTGCCGCATAGTACCGTTGATAGTGCCAGCCACTTGGAGACGACATACTGCCAGCGATTCAACGGTCTTGTGACGATGAGCGGCATATAGTCCATTCTTCCACTCATTGAGATGGTCACAGGAAATGGGTTGGTTAGAGTTATGATTAACATTCCAAGAAGGAAAATGGTGAGAAACGAATCCCTCAGGGTGTTGGTATCGATTCCACTCGCTGAGGGTGTCACCAGATTGAGTGGCATGGCCACCGACATTAACACTATCAATGTCAACACGAACTTGTGCTTTAGAATCTTCTTCAGGGTGTTCAGATAGATTGTCTTATTCATCCGATTTCGTCCCTTCAAACATTCCTTCCAGGGTTGTGGACTGTGGATTGGCCGAAATCAAAGGCAATGAACTTTCAACGCATAGTTTGATAATCTTGGCTGCCGCTCTGGAATTGGGAACTTTAATACTGGCACTATTTATAGTGGTATTTAACAGTTCAGCCTGGCATTGCTTGACGATAGTTTCCAGCCGGGATTTTATAGGCTCGATTTGCAAATCCTGGTTGCTCTCATCAATAGAATCTTCCACAAGCCATTTGAGCTTCAGGACATAGGCTATGTCTATGTCATTGCCCAGAGTGCGAATCTCTTTAATGGTCCCGTTATAAATGAAAGCAACTCGGTCGCAGACTCTCTCCATCTCGTCCAGATGGTGAGAGTTCAATACCGTTGTTACTTTCTCCTTCTTGAGCTCTAAAAGGATCTCTCTGAGCAAAGTGACTCCTGGTGGATCCATGCCAGAGCCCGGTTCATCTAAAAAAACAATTCTAGGTTTTCCTATAAGAGCCTGGGCCAGACCGATTCTTTGCAGCATTCCCCGACTAAACTTTTTAATCGGCCTGTCCCAGGCGTCATCCACAAGACCGACCCGTTTTAGGGTGTTTTCCACATCTTGCTCTCGCGTCTTGCTATCTTGCTTAGCCATGGCATGATGATATTTCAGATATTCCCTGGCGGTGAACCAGGATTCGAAATTAGGTCTTTCTGGAAGGAAGCCGATAACTTCTCGGACAGCCAGATCATCCGGCGGCAATCCTCCGATTGAGACTGAGCCTGAATCAGGATAGAGCAGTCCTAATAAGCAACCAAGTATGGTGGTCTTGCCCGCTCCGTTGGGACCCAGAAGACCAAAGCATTCACCTTCTTCCACCTTGAAACTGACTCCGTCCAGGGCGAGCCTTTCTCTGCCTTCGTAAGCTTTGATTAGATTGTCTACAACTATTAGCACGCGCGCGACCCAATTCTCCCGTCAGAATGCGTCAAAAAGCACCTGACCGAGCTTTGCCAGCTCCTTGAAGGTTTCTCTCACAACATCTATGTCGGCAGCATTGAAGGATTGAGATTGGGATAGATAGACTCCGTATTTGGCCCTCACCACCAGATCATTGAATTGGGTCAACTGATTCAAGTTGTCAATCGCTTCTTCTACTCCGGGATATCTTATGAATCGCTCGGCAGTCTCCATGTCGTTGTAGCTTGAGATGTACTTGCCCTCAAATTTTTTGCTGCCCACCGGTTGACCCCGGGATTCGAATAGGAAGAGCCTGGTAAGAAAAGACATGATCCCTTTAGCGAAGCGCGGGCGCACCGAGATTTGGAAGGGGTCGACAACTCCCTGCTTCATCCTTTCTGCTTCAGTCTCTGTTTCGATGTAATAATTTAGACCGAATGGAAAGCTGGGACGGAAGGCTTCTACGGTAGCCGGAAAGCCAAGTTGCGAACCTTTGATGCAGATGGCCACCCGCTGGGAATCATCCACCAATTTGCCATCAATGAATTCAGCAATCTTTCTTTTCTTGGCTTCTTCGTCCATTCAAACTCTCATTTTATGACCGGCAAAAATTGCAGAGGTTATTTAGATTACTTGGGTTTTGCTTTCAAGTCGGAAGATTCTTTGGGCGGCTGAATGAACATGCTCATATCCTTGGTCTCTTCTTTCTTCTTTAAATTGAAGAATGTTTTGATCAAGCTTTTCTTCTCTGTCTTCTCATCCACCTTTTCGGGGACCTCTTCGTGGCGGGATGATATGGTGCGGTTATCTGTGTCAGCACCTTCCTCCTCTTCCTTTTTGAACTCTTTCTTGATTCCAGCTATTTGCTTTCTCGCATCTCTGACAAAATCGCCGGCTGGTTCCAGGGAGATGGCTTTGTTCAACAACACGAGGGCCTGGGCGGGATGCTCTTTTTTGTTCATCATGGTTCCCATTCGATAATAGGAATCGGCCATTCTGGGATTTAGCTCAACCGCTTTGTTATAGACCTTGAGGGCTTCCATGTATTTGTCATCGTTTTCGTAAACATAGCCCATGTTGTAATATGCCGACTCGAATTTAGGATTGAGCTCGACCACTCTTTTCCACTTCTTAAGCGCCTCCTCCGGCTTTTTCATGGCGAACAAAACTGAGCCGAGACCGTTCAGGCTGGTGGTTCTGTCAGGTTTTATCTCCAGGGCTTTCTCAAAAGCTTCCATGGCCCGGGTCCAACTCTTCTGGGCTGTGTACAGGAGTCCTAGATTGCTGTAAGCCTGCTCTAGCTTGGGGTTTGCTTTGATCGCCTCTTTATATTCAGCTATGGCCCGGTTAAAGTGCCCTTGTTTGTGCAGTTCAACCCCTTTGTTATAGTGCTCTATCGCTTCCCGCCGCGCAGACTTCTTGGGCTTTGTCTCGCTCTCCGATTTGGCTGGTTCGGATGTCTCTTTCTTCTCTTCTTTAGAGGAGGTCTCTGTCTTTTCAGTACCATCCTCTTTCCCTGAATCTTCTGATTTTTCAGCCTGGCTAGAATCTGCAATCTCTTCCACTGCCGAAGTCGATTCTTTTGCCTCTTCCTGGGCGGAAAGGGGGCAATATGTCTGACATATTAAAAGAAAGGCGATGAATAAATATCTGGTCTGTTTCATGGGTAAAACCGCTTGAGTTCGGCTGTTTGAGCTATGTCCTATTATAAGCATCCTGCACGCAAATAACTTATAGAGAGCTAATTGTTGTGGTCCAAACTGTCTACCAGTCCTATAAGACCAAGCTCATAACTTTTTGTCTTGAAACCAACAACGACACCATTGGCTATGTCGGAAAGGTAGGTTCGATGTCGGAATTCTTCTCTTTCGTGGATATTGCTCATATGCACCTCCACAAAAGGTATGGCGACAGCGAGAAGAGAGTCTCTCAAGGCTATGGATGTGTGTCCGAATGCTGCCGGATTGATGATGATTCCATCCACCTTTGTCTCCAGGCAGTCTTGTATACGCTCGATCATTGCCGCTTCGCTATTGGATTGGAAAAAAGAGATCTCCACTCCGAGCTTCACCGCCAGGGTTTCTAACTTCTTGTTTATCTCTTCCAGGGTCTCAGTTCCGTATATGCTTGCTTCTCTTTTGCCAAGGAGGTTGAGATTGGGACCATGGACTACGAGGATTTTCAAATCTGATTTTCTGCCTCTTCCAGCTCCAGAGCTTCCAGGGCGCACTGGGCCTCAAGCAGGAACGGATCGTTTCTGGCAAGCAATCTTTCAGCTTTAACTAGACCGACAAACTGGGCGAGAATATCCCGGAGAGGAATTTGTTGACCGTTGCTCTCCACGGTGTAGGCGATCAAGAACATAGTTGCGGCCAGGAGCATTCTTGCCTCCACCGGTCTCAACTCTTCCGATTCGAGTATGGTATCCATTACCTTGGTATCGGCTTTGTTCTCAAAGGTGAGATCTTTGCAGAACTGCATCACAGGCTCAAATACTCCCCGACTTCTCTCTTCGGGAAGTGAGGCAGCCGCTCTGATAAGGTTAAGCTTGTTTCCGGCGTCGCCCAGAGACTCGGCTGAATCCACCAGGTTTCTGACCTGGTTTGCTTTTGTATTGAATTGACGTCTCAGCTCGGTGGGAGCCACTGAAGATACGGGATCTTTTGCGGCATCAAGACGCTTGTCGTAAAAGTCCTGTACTTGTTGACGTTTCAACTCTACCCCGAAAGGCATTAGCTCCATAAAGATAGACTCCAGTCCTTCCAATTGGGACTGCAAGTACATCAATTCATCCTGGGTAACCAATGGGGGCTATCTCCTTATT
>JAUIJG010000065.1 GCA_030431355.1 bacterium | reverse complement strand
ATAATTATCTCTTTTCGACTCAGGTAGACCCTCCTTCGATGGCGGATAGCTTGTTCTACGGTAGATTATTGGCTTAATTCGCTATCCGGTCTCTTTTCGATAATAGCTCACAGTGCTAAACTTTAAACAGGGTCGTGGAACAAAAAAATAGACTAAGCAGTGATCAGCTGCGTAACTATGCTCAGAGGCACCTAATTGTCTGAGAACGAATCCAACCCGAGCTATTTATCAGTCGATGAGGCTATGGAGGAGGCTGCTCTTAAGGAGCCAATGCCCGGATTTTGGCGGGTGATTTTAAATTGCTTCATCTGCTTCTATCTATTTGTCGTTGTAATCTGGTTTATTGGTGATTCAGAGTTCAAGTTGAAGTTGGTTAACTTCACCTGGAAGCCGATGGCTGCTTTTGGTTGGTACCAGAACTGGAGCCTTTTTTCGCCGGCAGTTAGGCATATAAGTTTCCATGAGACAGCAATCATCACCTTCAAAGACGGCTCCACAAAAATCTATGAGTATCCAAGGATGGAGAAAATGACTGTGGTGGAACGCTTCCGAAGGGAGAAGCTGAGGAAGATGTTCGTGGATAATATGCCCTGGCCCGGTTACGAACAATTTTTACCGGTTTTTGCCAGGCATTTGATTAGAGCCAATTACAGCCGGGAGAATCCCCCGGACCTGGTCACTTTTGTGTTTAACGTGGCGGAGAAGCCGGATCCTAATAAGCACGGACTGATACCCAGGGCGGAGCCGCCTCCCCATACGGATAAAACGATTACCTTCGTCTACAGGGCCAGGAACCGTGATTTTGAGCCTTCCGGCGAGACCATAGGCTCGGTGGAACTAGAATACGGGGGCCGGAGACAATGACCCTCAAACATGACTTCGATAACTTCGTCTCCAATTGGCAGTCATTTTTCTTCCAGCCGATTTCTCCTGTGGCCATGGGAGTCTTCCGTATCCTTGTGGGAATAGTCTTGCTTCAGTTCCTCTTGATTCATCTTCTGGCGGACTGGAGTCTATACTATGGAAACCATGCCATCATCCCCATTGAGGATTCAATCGGTAAGTACTGGCGGCATGAACCATATTTTGATGCCATGTTGCTCTTGCCGCCCGGAGAGACATGGCGATGGTATTTTTTCCTGGGTACCTGTCTGTTCGGATTCATGATGACCATCGGTCTTTTCACCAGGGTCAGTACCGTCCTTGTCTTTGTTGGTTTGACGTCTTTGCATAGTCACTTCCTTCTCAATTTGAATTCCGGGGATAATTATCTGCGTCTTTGCTGTTTCTTCCTCGCCTTCTCCAATGCCGGAGATGCGCTTTCGGTGGATAGATTGTTGAAGGCGGCCCAGGAAGATTGGCGAATAACCGGTCTCAGGGCACCACTCTCGGCACCATGGGCCCAGCGCATGATCCAGTTGCAGATAGCGATTGCTTATGGACATACCTGGTTTTGCAAGATAGCCGGTGATGAGTGGAACAACGGCATGGCGGTCTATTATGCGTCCCGATACGATGATATAACCAGATTTCAGATTCCCTATCTTCTTGATAATTTGTGGACAATCAAGATACTCACCTGGGGTACGCTTCTAATAGAGCTTTTGCTGTTTACGCTTATTTGGTGGCGTCCGGCAAGATACTGGGTTCTTTTGACCGGTCTTGCTCTTCATATCGGCATCGAGTGGACCATGAACCTTCCGATGTTTGAGTGGTTGTTCATGTTCACCTACATACTTTTTATCTATCCGGAGGATCTGGAGCGTTTTTGGAACAAGGTGCAAAACTTTGTACGAGAAAATATTTTCAAGCCAGCCAGCCTCTACTTCGATGGGGACTGCATCGTCTGTGTTCGAGCCGTGGGATTGATTCACCACCTGGATATTTTCGGAGTGGTGAAGTTGGTTGATTTTAGAAGAGTGGAGGCTCTGGAAGGAGTATTGGCAGATAGGCTTGAGAAAGAGATACTTCTCAAGACTGCTTCCGGCAGCATAGAAGGCGGATTTAAAGCATTCCGCTGGATGACCGGAAGACTGCCGCTTCTAATGATACTGTGGCCGATACTGCATGTGCCACTGGTCTCTAATATTGGTGAAGCCGTCTACAATTTGGTGGCAGCCAATCGATACACGATTCTCTCAGGGAGTTGCGAGCACGATCAATGTGCTCCAGTGGCTTCCGGTTCTCAGGATAAGTAGGTGACGATAAGATGGGTCCCAAATTAGCGATACTAGCGGTGGTCGGAATTTTATACGTGTGGGTGATTGTCGCCACCATTCCGTTGCGCCGAGCTATTGTCGAAGAGCAGGACCTCAACGACTACTACAAGAACCTTGAAAGAGAGGTCTACATAGTTCAACAGTCGGTTAAGGGGATGAGAGAAAATCCTCGGGTTGATCCCTCGGACCTCCTTGATAAAGAAGAGAAGCTTGCCATGCTCTATTGGGAGAAGAAGGACTTTCTTGAGTCAGTCAAACTTTTCCAGGCCATAGTAGAACAAAGAAAAGCAGTGCTGGACGTCGACTCCTATGATCACAAATGGGTTGATTCAGAATTACATTTGGCCGGACTTTATAGAGATATCGGTAACTGGCACGCCTCTAGAATTTCTTATGAAACGGTCCTCAACTATGACCTCGCCATGGTAGCCAAAGACTCTGTCTATGAGCCGAAATTGGCCAGGGACTACAACAATATTGGTCTCATAGACTATATGGAGGCGAGCGGCAAAAAAGAAAAAGATGAGAGAGTGGCTCTCATGAAGAAGTCTGCCGAAAAGCTTGAAAAGGCTCTTGAGCTGTGGCGAAAGACAAAAGGGCAGGATTCATTCTTTGAAGGGAACACTCTCTGGAACCTTTATTTAGTCCAGAGGGATTTGGATTTAAAAAGAGAAGCGATTGCCACCAGGGACAAAGCTCTGGCAATCGATATGAAGTCCGGTAGAAAAACCCTGGCACCTATCTAAATTTATGTCTTCTGCTCGGCCACATCTATACCTTTTCTCTGATAGTCCGGCATAATTGCCACCGGGGCAAGAGCCAGGGCACGTTTCTCTTTGGAGCTATCAAATTCCACAAGGCTGAAGAGAATATGTCCCACCAAGTGCTATTTTTCTTCCTTCCCTTCTTGCCGCACCAATGTTTTTAGCGTGCTCCCTGAATCTCCTGGGGAATGTTTTTCGGTGGAGCCACCTTGCCATGCTCCGGATTCACCGCAGAATTTTCCTGGCTCTCAAGATATATTCTTGCCGCTTCCGCGTTTGAATCGTTCACCACTCTTGGCTTCCCTGAGCCGACTCTTCTTGCAATGACTTTCAGTCTCAGGTAGTCCACCGCTTCGCCTACGGTTTTCATTTGATGGAACTCTTCTAGATTCAAGTCGATGTCCAGGTCTTTTCTGAGTTTAATGCCAAGCGTGTCCTGGGCCACATCACCCATGCCCAGGTCTCTTTCAAAGTTGGTGTTTAATGAGATCTGGTCCTCAGAAATTTTTTGTTGCAGGGCCAGGTCGTGTCTGGTCTTGTTGAAAAGATAGACGACATCGGTGCTGTCTTCCTGTCTTGTCTCTTTGATGGCGACCATTACCACTGCCATAATCACCAGGGCCAGAACAAGTATCTTGTACATCATCTCAATTTTTCCCAGATTCCCCGTTATCTATTATTGTGCCCGGAGTGGGACATTTAGCATCTGTGATGCTTTCTCCTGATTGCAGACCAATGTCAAGCGGGGCGGAAGCCTCTTAACAACACTGTTCCCCGGTACTCCGCCCCCAGATATAAAGATATATAGGTTTTATTCGGGTTATCTCCATCCTGCGTGATAAAAATGGATAGTCCTTTTGGTATCGGTGGGGTTTTGAACGAATCCGCAAATACTGAATTCTCCCGCAATAGAGCCGGGAATCCCCAGGATGATCATCGTGAGCTGATCATATACACCCTTTCCGATTCATCCGGAGAGACTGCCGAGTCGGTGGCTCGGGCGGCGGTTGTTCAGTTTCCTCCCGGTAGAGCCTCTATCTATAGGCTTCCCCAGGTTAAAAATCTCAGTCAGATTGAAACCCTTGTACGCGAAGTGTCCTGCGACAAGGCTGTTATAGCTTACACTCTGGTGCTACCGGAGTATAGAGAGACCCTGGAGCGGGAAGCACGTAAATATAATATTGCCACCATCGATCTGCTCGGCAGTTTAATCGATAAGGTCTCCCAGCTAACCGGTCAAGTGCCCCTTTCCCAGCCGGGTCGTCTGCATCTTCTGGACGAGAGTTATTATCGTAGAATTGAAGCTCTGGAGTTCGCCATTCGATTTGATGACGGCAAAAATCCCGATGGATTGCTGGAAGCGGATGTGATTCTTATCGGTGTATCGCGCACCAGCAAGACACCGAACAGTATTTATCTTGCCCATCATTATGGGCTAAAGGCTGCCAATGTTCCCCTGGTATACGGGGTTGACCCTCCCCTCAACCTTTATCATGTGCCGGCAAGAAGAATTATAGGTTTGCATTTGGAGCCTGTTCTCCTACAGGAGATAAGATCCGCCCGGGCGCAGTCCCTGAAGATGCCGGGCGAAAATGATTATGCCGATCATGACCGGATCAGGCAGGAAGTGCGGTACGCAAGAAAGATGTTTAGAGAGTTGAAATGTCATGTCATTGATGTTTCAGCCAAGGCCATAGAGGAGATTTCAAGTGAAATCTATTTGCATCTGAGGCAATAGTGCCCGGATGAGAGTGTTCAAGGAGAGATGAGATGCTAAGCACAACAGAGAAGAGCGGTATCCTGGATAAAATTGGCAAGAAGAGGGTTTTCTCTTTTGCCGAGGCTTTTAAGCTCTTTGAAGCGGATGATAGCGAGATCAAAGATTATCTTGGTGGCAAAGGAGCCGGTCTAGCTCAGATGACCGCCAGCGGTGTCAATGTTCCACCCGGTCTCACCATCCTTACCCTCGCCTGCCGTGAGTACTCTAAGAATAGAGTTATGCCGGAAGGGCTTATGGATGAAGTCCTTGCCGACTTGAAGACAATAGAGAGTGCTCTGGATAGAAAACTAGGGGATTTGGAAAAGCCATTGCTTTTGTCGGTCCGCTCCGGCGCTAAGTTCTCGATGCCTGGCATGATGGACACCATTTTGAACCTCGGTCTGAATGAAAAGACGGTGCAATCACTCTCTAAGCTCACCGGTAACGAACGGTTTGCTTATGACAGCTATCGTCGATTTATCCAGATGTACAGCAACGTGGTGATGGGAGTCTCCAAGGATGAACTCGAAGACATTCTTGAAGAGAAGAAAGAGAGCCTTGGTATCACCTCCGATGCCGACTTGAAGGTGGAGGATTTGAAGGATCTGGTCAAGAAGTTTGAATCGCGGGTTAAGGAGCTGACCGGCAGCCAGTTTCCCCAGGACGCCAGGGAACAACTTGCCGGAGCCATCGAGGCTGTCTTCAAGTCCTGGAATAACAACCGGGCTGTCTACTATCGAAACCTTCACAAGATCGATCATAATCTTGGCACTGCCGTCAACGTGCAATCCATGGTCTTCGGTAATTTCGATCGCGATTCTGCCACCGGAGTTTGTTTTACTCGGGATCCCAGTACCGGTGAGAAGCAGCTCTATGGTGAATATCTAATCAACGCCCAGGGAGAAGATGTGGTCGCCGGCGTGAGAACACCCCATAAAATTGACCAGCTCAAAGAAGAGATGCCAAAGGTATACAGCGAGCTTCTTGCAAATGTAGATAAGTTGGAAAAGCACTATCGTGATATGCAAGATATAGAGTTCACTGTGGAGCAGGGCAAGCTCTATCTTTTACAGACGCGGACAGGGAAGAGAACCGCGGCTTGCGCCGTCAAGGTAGCTGTGGATCTTTGCGAGGAGGGCATTATAGACAAGAAGGAGGCTCTTCTGAGAGTTGATCCAAATCAGTTGAATCAGCTTCTTCTGCCAAGCTTTAAAGAAGAAGAGAAAAGAAAGGCCAGTGATGAGGGAAGACATCTGGCTACCGGTCTGAATGCATCTCCGGGAGCCTCTATAGGACAGGTGGTCTTTGACCCCACCGAAGCTGAACAGCTCGCTTCCAAAGGCGAGAAAGTAATTCTAGTGCGTATTGAAACCTGTCCGGATGATATTCACGGGATTGTCTCAGCCCAGGGCGTCATCACCAGTCGTGGTGGCATGACTTCCCATGCAGCCGTGGTGGCAAGAGGCATGGGTAAGCCCTGCGTGGCAGGTTGTGAAGCTATCAAAATCGATATGGAAGAGCAATTGTTCAGGGTTTCAGGCAAGGATAAGGTCATAAAGAGAGGGGATATTGTCTCAATAGATGGGACCACCGGCGAGATATTTATGGGCGAGATCAAAACCCATGACCCCAGCTTCTCCGGGGAATTCTCCACACTTCTTAAGTGGGCGGACGCCGAGCGCCGCCTGGAGGTGAGAACCAATGCCGATACCCCGGATGACGCCAAGCGTGCCAGAGAGTTCGGCGCCCAGGGCATAGGACTCTGTCGGACCGAGCATATGTTCATGTCCCAGGATCGGCTACCTGTGGTGCAGTCAATGATCATGTCCGGCAATAAGCAAGACAGAATGGAAGCTCTGGACAAGTTGTTACCCATGCAGAGAGAAGACTTTGCCGGAATCTTTGCCGCCATGGATGGCTTGCCTGTAACAATTAGACTGCTCGACCCTCCGCTCCATGAGTTCCTCCCGGATCTTGAGACTCTCATAGAAGAGATAGCCACCATGAGAGCCAAAGGAGAGACCGGCGCCGAGTTGAAACGGAAAGAAGCACTTTTCCACACGGTCGAAGGAATGCAAGAATCAAACCCGATGATGGGTTTGCGTGGGTGCAGGCTGGGTCTTCTTTACCCTGAGATCACGGCGATGCAAGTCCAGGCTATTTTCGAAGCGGCCATCGAAGTTTCGAAAAATGGGGTGAAAGTCTATCCTGAGATAATGATACCGCTGGTAGGGCACGTTAATGAGCTGAAAGTGGCTCGCCATGAATTGGAGCATGTTGCCAAACAGGTTATGGCAAAAGCCAAAGTAGAGCTACCCTATAAATTCGGTACCATGATCGAGATCCCCCGGGCCTGTCTCACCGCTAATCAGATTGCGGAGCATGCTGAATTTTTCAGCTTCGGAACCAACGATCTGACCCAGATGACTTTCGGCTACAGCAGGGACGACGCGGAAGGGAAGTTTCTGCATAGATATCTGGACGGGGTGGATATGGACGGAGAGTCTGTAAAAATTCTCGAAGAGAATCCCTTTGAAGTCCTGGATTTCGAAGGGGTTGGCAAGTTGATGAAGCTTGCCGTCGAATACGGTCAGAGTACCAGACCTGACATAAAGCTGGGGATATGCGGAGAGCATGGTGGAGAGCCTCACTCCATCGGCTTTGCCCATGGGCTCGGGCTCAATTATGTGAGCTGCTCTCCTTATAGAGTTCCAGTGGCCAGACTGGCTGCCGGTCAGGCGGCTGTTCGAGGAGAGTGCGAAGCGTAACCGTGAGCTGAGCAGAAACCCCTGGTCTTTTGTATAATGTTTTATCGACCTTTTGGTCTTCAAGCCGGGGGTCTACTGTTCTCAATATGAACGCGGATAGATGGCAGTTGTAGCGGAGTATGGAGTCGGATATGACCTTTCAAAAATTGGTTAGTGGCGGTTTGATGGCACTTTTGATTGGGTTCAGTTTTGTTCCCATGACCCTTGCCCAGGGGCAGGGAGGAGCCGTAAGTGTCAAACTCGGATATCTCAATCTGGGAATGGTTAAGGCCAACTTTCCCCAGGCAGCCAACTCAGAGATTTTGAAAGCCCAGGCTGAGGCCCAGCTCAGAGAAGAAGCTCGATCCTTAAATGAAGCGCTTCAGAAAATGAAGGATGAGAAGAAGCCAGAGGATGCCATAAAAAAGCACATCGAGATCTCTCAGACCAAGATCACGGCTAAGCAACAAGCCCTGGCTCAGCTTCTGCAGGCTCAATCCAATCAAGTGAGAATTGCCATCGCCCAGGCAGTGAATGCTGTGGCCAAAGAGAAGGGGCTGGACATCATCGTGGACGGTCAGGCTATTTTTGCCGGCGGTCAGAAGTTCCTCGACAATGGTGTGGATGTCACCCGGGATGTAATCGCCAAGCTCAAGCCTGGCGGTGCCGCAAGCTCCTCTTCATCTTCCTCCTCAGCCGCTCCGTCGAGTAACTAGGTATTCAGCCACAGTTTTCAACTCCGGGAAGTGCCGGATTTACCCTATCTAAAATCGGGTAAATAGGCTTGAGCTTTCAATTTTCGGTAATTCCGTTCGATTGTGCAAAAGACTCTTATAAAGCCAGCAATAATCATTCTATCCATTAGTATGGGGTCGTTTCTGTTCGGACTCGGCTCCCGGCTGAAAGATAGTAAAGATGACCAGGGACCGATAACTATACTGGTCTTTCTAACTCTCTTTATGGCCGTTGCCGTTTATCAAATCTGGGAGCGCTTCGATAAATGGTTTCCGCCTCTGAAGCAGATATGCAAGGACCATAGCCGATACATCGACGAACTGCAAAAGAATGGCACTAAACTCGGAGTCTACATCGCCATGGCTGCCGGTTTGGGGATGTTCGCCGAGCTTGTCATCATTCGCATGCAGGCTGATTTCTTCCAACTCTTCGCCCACTTCAAAAACATCTCATTGTTGTCATGTTTTCTCGGTCTAGGCATCGGCTATTCCCTGAAGCAGGGACGTACATTGAGCACACCATTGGCGGTTCCTCTTTTCGCTATCCAGATTCTATTGTCCGACTTACTCCTCAGACTGTTCGACCTCAATTTTTTGCTCCTCAATCCCACATCGGAGCAAGCCACCATGGGGCTCTACAACGCTAATCAGATAACGGACAAGATGATGTCTTTCGGTCTGCTCACCGTTATTTTCGTATTTAATTCACTCTGCTTTATTCCGTTGGGTCAGCTGGCATCGCGACTGATGGAGAAGATGCCTAAGCTGGAAGCTTATTCCTGGAACCTGGCCGGTAGTCTGGCTGGTATAGCTCTTATAATCGGACTTTCCTTCCTCTGGACACCACCTTCGGTGTGGTTCGCGCTGGTGGTTTTGGCGGTTATTCCTTTTTTAAAGGGATCTCGCAGCATCTTGCTTGCTCTGGTGCCCAGCCTTCTTGTCTTGATAGCCCTTTCTGTCCCCAGTAAGCCCTTTAGAGTTAACTATCATTCTCCCTATCAGATCATCAGCGTGGTGATGGAGCCGGAGAATCCGCGTCTGTTTTCGAATAATACCTGGTTCCAGACTATGTTGGATCTACGTCCCGAGACAGTGGAGAAGCGTCCGGATTCAAAACCGTTGGCCGAGTATTATGGACTGGCTTATCTGTTTAAACCCCATCCGGAAAATGTGCTCATTGTGGGCTCCGGCACCGGCAATGATGTCGCCTCCGCCCTCAGGCATGGTGCTCAACATGTGGACGCGGTGGAGATAGATCCGGTTATAATCGAGGTCGGCAAGCATATGCATCCGGAGTCACCCTACGGTGACGCCAGGGTCTTTGTGCACAACGATGATGCTCGCTCTTTCATCAAAAGAACCGATAGGAAATACGATCTGATAGTTTATGGATTGCTTGACTCCGCCACCTTAATGTCTGGCAATTCTGCCGGTATGCGCATGGATAGCTATGTCTGGACCAAAGAAGGGTTCGAGGAGGCTCGCAGTAAATTAAAGCCTGATGGTGTCATATCCATGGCCGCCTGCATCTACCCGTCCATGGGGCCAAAAATCTTCAGGATGTTGACTGAGACTTTTGACGGATTGAAGCCTTATGTTTACAGGACAAATTGGGATGCCGGCTTTACGTTCCTTATAGGAAATGGACTTGAAAGGCCGGAAGAACAGCCGTCTTTCCAGGATCTTACCGAAGAGTACTCCAATATGAAAGGAGAGCAAGTTGTCTCCACCGATGACTGGCCTTTTCTATTTATATTCGAGAAGCAATATCCAGTCTCTTACATGGCGGTTATTCTTGTCTTGTTCGCAATCTCCTATGTGCTACTGAGCCATTTTTCCTCGGTGAAACCAAAACAGTATTCCGGTGCCTGCTTCTTTCTAGGAGCTGGATTCATGTTGGTTGAGACCAAGAGCATCTCTCAATTGGCTCTGGTTTATGGAAGCACATGGATTGTCACCAGTGTTGTAATCGCGTCGATCCTGATCCTTGCTTTTCTCGCCAATTTGCTTGTCTTGTACAAAGTGAAGATTCCGACAGCAGTAATCTATTTGCTGGTTCTCGCCTCTCTGGCAGCTGGAGTCTACGCTTGTGAGCAGGATCTCTCCGGTTTGTCTGCCATGAACGAGAGAGCGATCATGACTCTTGCCATGACCCTACCCCTCTTCTTCTCGGGACTGGCTTTTTCCAATGAAGTGCTCCGGGCACGCTCGGTCTCCATAGCCCTGGCTTCCAACCTCCTTGGTGCTATGTTCGGCGGATTTCTGGAGTACAACGCTATCTACTTCGGCTATAAGTCCCTTTTCTACTTTGCTGGGATTCTCTATATTCTTGCTTTCCTCACCACTTTTCCAGTTAAGCAAAAGAAGGAGCCTAACGAGGGCGGTGAATCTTGAGCGGATTAAAAAGTACGAAGTTCTTAGAGTCCGAAACCGTTAGATTTGGGGCTGACTACGGCAAATTCAATATATGATAAGCTCGAATTAGAACATGCCTGAAGCCGATATGAATGACAATATTCAAGCGCTTATGTCGCTTCTTCCGCAGATGGAAGAAGCTCTCGGGGCTGAGAATCCGGAGCTTGCCGATTATCTGACTTCCATTGGTTTGTTGCTCTATCATGAAAGTCGATTTGATGAGGCGGAGATATTTTTAGATCGGGCTCTTAAGATAAGGGACCGGGTTCTGGCGGTGGACCATCCCGATATCGGCTCCAGTATGAATAATCTGGCCATGGTCTATCTTGCCCAGACAAAACTGATTGAAGCGGAGCCGCTTTTTCGCCATGCCCTGAGCATCCAGGAGAAGAGCCTGGGGGTGGAACATCCGAGTCTGGCTTCGGCCATCAATAATCTTGCCGAGCTGTATCGGGCCATGCAGAGGCTGGAAAAGGCAGAGCCTCTTTATAAAAGGGCTCTGGATATCCGGCAGAAGTTTCTCGGGGATGATCATGTGGAGGTGGCGGAGATTTTAGCCAATCTGGCTCAACTCTATCGGGACAACGGCAGGACTTCGGAGGCTGAGTTGGCCTTGAGGCAAGTTTTGAAGATATATGAGAAGTTCTTTGGCCAGGAGCATCCGGAAGTGGCCCAGGTGTTAACCGAGCTGGCTTCTTTGTTTTCGCACCGGGATGAATATGAAACTGCCGAATCTTTTCACCGCAGGGCATTGTCCATTAGAGAGGCCGCTTTGAGTCCGGGGAATCCCAAAGTGGCTGAATCGTTGAAAAATCTTGCCTGGATTTACCACCATAGCAACCACCTGGCCAGGGCAGAGTCTCTATACAGAAGATCCATAGAGATATTTGAAGATTCTCTGGGACCGGCCCACGAGAACGTAACCAGCACCATGGAAAATCTGGTCGAACTGCTCCGTTCAACAGATAGGGGCGAAGACGCGGACCTACTAGAACGCAAAATTGCTTTGATTAGAGAGAAGGTCGATTCCTGAGACTAAAAGAGATCCAGGGCGCAAAGGTGGTGGTAGATACTATCTTTAGTGGCTTGGCTCCAGCCTGGATAGCGCGAAGTCATCTCTCCCCAGGCGGAGATAAGCATATTGGAAGCTTGTTTCCCTTCCGGGATGGTCATGATTTTCTGGAAAGGCACTCGCGCTTTAGATTGTTTGGAGGCTTTGTCGAAGAATGCCATCTGCAGACCTATAGCTTTCAACACTTTGTTTCTGAATCCTTCAAGCCCTCTAGGGGTAGGTTCTTTTCGGATTTTGTCCGAGGCTGCTCTGGTGGCGTAGTAGTACTTCGAATAGGCCGCAGTGACTCCTTGTGGGTCGTTTAACTTGGCTACCATAGCTGTTTTCGCCTGGACACACTTCAGAATCATGGCATATACATGATTGATGTAGCGCTTATCTTCTTTCGGAATTCCTTTTAGATTTGGAGGAAGTGGTGACAGAGCACAGGGATACCTTAATCCACCAGGCATGGCTATGGATGATGGATACCAGTTCTGGTACCGGCCTCCATCTGCGGCCAGGAGACCTGGACTTGCGGAGAGGGAAGCTACGAGCAAAGCAGTTGCCGCCAGACACTTGGATCTCAAACCGATACTCCTTATAAAACTAAATCAGACCAGGGTTTTTAAATCTTCTAAAATATCTTCGGCTGACTGAAAACGCTTATCCAGTTCCAGAGCGGTGGCTTTTGCCACCAGTTCGTCCAACCTGCTTTCCACATCGGCTTTCTCTGAGGGATGCGAACTTGTTATGGCATCGGGATCTTCGCCGGTCAGTAGGAAATAAATCGTCGCTCCCATGGCATAGATATCACTCTGGGGGCAAGGTTTTCCGCGGAACTGCTCCGGAGGTAGATATGACTGTTTGCCTACGACGGTGCAGGTTACCGTGGCGGTCTTCTGCTGGGCAACGTTGAAATCAAGCAGCTTTAACACGCCATTCTCCTGGAGAATCAAATTGTCCGGAGTAAAATCTCGGTGCACTATTGGTGGTGTTAGTCCATGCAGATAAGAGAGTATCTCTCCCATCTGAATTGAAAGTTTCACAACTTCATCATTACTGAACTTCTGACCTTTTTCGATCTTGGTCCTGAGGGAAGCCCCGGAGATTTTCTCCAGCACAAGATAGTTTCGGTGATCCTCAAAGAAGAAATCTATCAGCTCCACTATTTGTGGATGATCCAGATTTTGTAGAAGTTTTACTTCGTTGTTCATTCTCTCAAGGGCTTGCTTTCTTACATTCACATCCACATATACGGGAAGTATGAATTCTTTGAGAACGACTTCGTTTCCTTCATTGTCAACGGTGTCATAGGCCGTACCCTGACCGCCTGTTCCCAGATGACCTACCACTGTATACTTACCGCCTTGTAGCTTGGTGCCGTCCGAAAGAGGCTCCAGCCTCTCTCTATCCGGTGGCGCCGAAAGCGCTTCCAACCAGAGTTCGGTGTAGCTTTGATCTTGAGGAGCCGCAAGGAGATCAGGGATACGTGCATCCTGAGACGCGTGGGGGGCCCACTTCTCCATAGCGTCCAATAGCGCCTGTCTATCATCATGGGTGGCCAGTCCGCCCAGCTTGATCTGCATAGCCGGCTCTTTCTCATCTGCTTTTATATTGATGATGCAGTTGAGGGCGGAAGTATTTCCTTCCGGCGATAGAAGCTGAATCGATTTGACGTCTTCCCAGGCGATTCTTTTTCCCCTGTTTAACAGGGCGCGCCGCCATTCCCAGGCGATACCATTTTCGGAAAGGGCTATATGGGTAGGTTCTGAAGTGACTCGGTAGACGATATACAAAACCAGAAGAGAGATAAGGCTGGCTATAAAGACGAGGACCGCGATACTGGTTATCGGTACTTCCGCTCCCAGGGGCACATTCGGTAAATTTGCCGTTATTGAGCCAGGGTCTATGCCTCCTCCAACACCTCCTGCAGTGCCCGAAATTGGATCCGGACTTCCGATTGTTCCTCCCGTGGGAGTTCCTCGCTTACCGAAAAAATCCTGAACTTTGCCCGGTCCGCCCATGACGAAAAAGATAATAACGACAAAGAGTCCGAACCAAGCCTTCCAGGTGTTTAGATCCGAGAATCTATTGGATAGCCACTTTTCGGTGGTGTGGTATGGATTATATTCAATCAGATACTCTTCTTCGGAGTTGACACCGAACTCCGCGCTGACAGGATAGGTCTGAATCTGGTAGGAACGGGCCATTGTCTTTATCCGCTTTCGCGCTCCTTTTCTTCCTCTTTAGGAATCAGTGCTTTCAATGTATTCTCGATATCTTCCAGCTTCCCGGGTCGATCGGATTCTTCCATCTGGGTGCAGCTGAGAATCAATTCAGCCACGGTGTCGGATACGGTTACTGACCCATTTGTATCCTTCTCTTCCGATGTGGTATCAGCATCAGCCTCTTCCTCTCTTGCTTCTCTAGGATCGGAGGCCATTAGCGCCTCCGGGTCTCTGCCGGTTACTAGGAAATAGAGGGTACCTCCCAGGGCGTAGACATCGCTTTTGGGAGTTGCTTTTCCTCGCAGCTGTTCGGGGGAGATATAAGACTGTTTGCCCACAAAGGTTCCGGTGGCGGTACCGACAAACTCATTGGCTGCGCCGAAATCTATCAGGACTATGTCGTTTTTGTGATTCAGCACCAGATTGTCCGGAGTTAGATCCCGGTGAATAACAGGGGGATCATTACTGTGCAAGTAATTGAGGATGTCCACAATCTGCAGTGCCCATCTAGCTATATCTTCTTCTTTCTGACGACCCTGTTGGTTGACCAGCTGTCTGAGATCCTGACCGCGCACATATTCTAGAAGAAGATAATTCCTCTCGTTTTCCTGAAAATGATCCATCACCCTTGCTATGTTCGGATGTTTTAGTTTGACCAGAAGCTTGGCTTCTCGTCTGAACATCTCTTCCGCTTTCGCGCGTGCTGCCTCTCCAGAATTAGGCGGAATGACCAGCTCTTTCAAGACCACCAGGGTGGAGCCGTTTAGCTGGGCTAAATATATGGCGGAGAGACCGCCGAAGGCTAGCTGTCTGATGATGACCAGTTTGTCATTCATCAGCTTTTGATTCGGCTTTAGCGGAATGAAGCTGGTATTGCTGAATCTTCTTCCCAGCTCCTCTTCCCACATCTGGGTGTAAGAGAGCTTCTCGATGCCCAGGTTCGTATTTTGTAGGTCATTTTGAAACTCAATTAGTTCCGGGGGGCGCTTGAGGTTCTTACCCCATACTTCAAGGGCGAGCAGCAGCTGTTCAATATCGGTCCTTTTCATTTTGCCCAGCTTCATTCTTACGTCGCCGCCGGAGCTGAAACCCAGGGTTAAGAGTCTGTCGCTGTCGTTCTCGGACAGGGGATTCGAGAGGGCTGCGTAGTTAATCTCGGACCAGAGCCGCTCCCGTCTGAAGCCGAGGTTGACCAGCATCCTCAGTGGAAATGAGAGTCCTTCTTTCGAGACCACTATCAGGTTATCTTCGAATACCGCCGAGAGGATAATACCGATTGCCGGAATAGCCAGGAATAGTGTGTAGAAAAAAAGAGCTTCCAGTCCGCTGAACTTGCTGGACTCTCTCAGAATTGAGCTGGTGAAGTATCCCAGGGCGAAAGGGATAAGCGCTGCCCAGACAGGCATGAGAGCCACAGTGCAGAACATTCCAACACTGCAGACCTTGCTTTTATAGGGAATTGCTAATTCGAGCTGTGCCACAAGCTAATAATTCAAACTAGAAATATTTACCTAAACCGCTTTATATTACTTGCCCGGTTTTATCGTGTATTGGCCCGAAGTACGGTGTAAATGTTCCAAATGTACCTCTCCGTTAACAATCGGAACCTGTTGTAAGAACGGTGGAAGGTTTTCGTTATTTACCCAATTTAAGTCCGGATTGAAGATACAGCGGTTTATGAGGTCGGAAAGATAGGCGTAGCATCCTTCCGCACCGGCTTCCACGTTCCAGCTATGGTTGCCGCCGTCGGTAATGTCGCCGTTGATATAGATTCTCAACCGGGAGACCAGGGTGGCTGTGTCCTGGTCGGCTATATAGGCATAAACAAAAATCTGTCCACAGTTTTCTTGCCTGGGATTTGGCAGGTCTCTGTCCGAGCCGACTCCGCTCAAAACTGTAACTGTCAGTCTGCGGCGATCGGATCTAATGTATATGACATCGTTAGCAAGATTGGCTGTCAGAATTGACTTCTCTCCTTCGCCTCCGCTATTGCTATTGCTCGGATCTAGAAGCTGTACGAAATTGACGGCGGCAGCGCCAAGGCTTGACATGGTGGCGAAACGTTTGGCTTTCAGCTCTTTTTCTTTTTTCAGAGCAAAGCGATAACTGGCTGCCTGCTCAAGAAACTGGTCCTGATCGTAGCCAGATGAGTTCTTCTCTTTATCTGTGGCTGTTGTCTCGTTTTCTTGAGTCACGACTTAATCTTATCCTTCTTAAGTGATTCTGCTTCTTCTTTCTTGGAGGTGGAAGAGTCCACATAATCGGTGGGAAGCATTTTGTTGATGGACCAGACTACCCCGGGGAAAAGACCCTGCAATCTCTCAAAAATTTTGCCCGGTGCTGTCATTATTATTTCATGGCTGCCGCCTTTTCTTAAATATCGGTCTATCTCTTTAGCCACAGCTTCGGCTGAAGTAGAGAGTACAGAACGCATAAGCCAGCCAGAAGGGCTGTTTTTACTGGCTATCAAAGTAGGGTTTTTGGCGTCGGCCACTTGATTCTTTTCGAAAAATTCTGTTCGCACCCAACCAGGGCAAACTGTCAGGAAATCAATGTTTTTGCCGCTTAGCTCTGCTCCCATGGCAACCGACATGGAGTTCATGGCATGTTTGGAGG
>JAUIJG010000064.1 GCA_030431355.1 bacterium | reverse complement strand
ACTTTTAGGTCGCCAGGAAAAGCGATTAGGAAAAGACTCCCGGGTTTTGATCGAGACCCTGAATCTTGTCATTGCCGCTGCCTGTGCCGAAGACCGCTGCGCCGACACGAGACCCTATCTGGAGCGTCAGCTCCGATTGAGGCGCAAGTTTTTAGGCGATAGCCATGAACATGTAGCTGCCAGTCTGGCGCAGCTGGCTGAGATAGAGGAGCAATCAGGAAATCTGGACCGGGCAGAAGAGCTATATACAGAGGTGATTAAGATCCGGGAGAAGAGTGCGCCTCATCTGCTTGAGAGTTCAAGGACAAACCTCACCAGAATTAAGTTGAAAAGGATGGATAGCCGATAGCTTCACAGGTTTCGTAATATTCACGCCATTTTTCAGCCTCATAGATCATTAGAAAAAGCCGAATTCACTTTACTTTTTGAGGAATCTTAAATATTATTAAGCTGTCGGGTCGGGTTGTGATTAGTAAAAACCGTTTGCTAATAGTTTCTTTTGATTGGATTATTTGTATATCGTGATTAAACAACTTCGAATCATTCTTACCAGATGCCAAAAGGAATTGAGATAAATGTCTAGAAGGACCAGAAAGGGAGCAGTTCTCGCCCTAGTTATAGTAAGTGCGCTTGTGCTGGCGATTCTCGGAGTCGGGCTGCTTTTCTTGATCATGCAGTTAGGCGGCGGACAGGAGCTGCAGCATGCCACTGACGCAGGCAACCTCAACGTTGCCAAACAGGTGCTCCGGCGTCCTGGAACAAGGTTGCAGGGTGGCGATGAAAACAACCAGTTTGGTGATTCCGTCGACCTGGACACCGGGGAAGTCAATCTAATGACTTACAACCGCCTGGCAGCCGAAGCTTTCCTGGTAGCGTCCAACGCTCAGACCCTGGCGACCAGTAACGCCAATACCCACTCCCAGGAGATGATGGCTGTGGTCCGGGGAGTTGCCGACCGGTTAAATACCAAGTTGAACGCTTCCGGCAATTTTGACGATCACTTCGGAAACGTCGCTCAGAATCATGCCATGCGCATGTTTGAGTCCACTTCAAATTCAGTTCAGCACCTGGGAAGTCAGCATGAAACATCATTGATGGCCAGAGGTAAAGCCAGCAACGTCTACATTAAGGATAACCAAATGCTTCCAGGCGCGCCGAGTTTGTCTCCCTTTACCGCCACCGGCAAGGATGGCAGGACTTACCTGGCCGGCTATAAACAGCTCGCCTCGGTAGGTTCTGAGAGTCTCTGGGCTGTTCCTCTGAGACCGGCACTTCCTCCGCACCTGGTCAGTCGCAAAACATTCAAAGAGAAACAAGTTCGAGGCACTATTCCTAACTTTGTTCCTCCAAACGCTTATCGTTCTGCCGGCCTGGCCTTCGACAAGGTCGCCAGTGCCCAGTCCACCAGGGCTGTCTCCCACTCGATAGTAGGCTCCCTGGAGGATATCTACGGGGCGCAGATCAAAAGAGGGGTGATTGTGGTCGATAACACAGGCTCCTTGAATGGAATTCAGGCTCCTGGCGGATTCGATATCTGGCAGGACAAATTGATGGACCCCAACTTTGTGGAGGTAGCCGGGAACAACGCCAATACAGGTATTGTCGCCGACCAGTCCTCGGGTAATTCACCCACCCTTGGTGATGTGAAAACCTTCGTCGATAACAACTACGGTCCGCTTAGCTCAGGCGATCCTGCCGCCCAGTCCAACCTGGCAAACTTGCTCAGCAACGCCGGCATCGATAGCTGGGGCAATTTCGGCTCTAATCCCAACGCCAACGCTGCCGACCAGTCTTTCATCGACTTTATCAAGAACAATGGCGTGAGCAGATGTTCAAATGGTTCTCCTTCCCACAGTGCATCACCCACGGTGATGACTAGCTCCGGTGGCCAGCCCTGTAATCTGGAGAAATTCTCCGGACTCTATGGTCAGCCAACCAGCCCGGGAAGCGGCAATAACACTGTTAACAACCTCATGGCTGTGGAGAAATTCCACATAGACATTTGTCGTGAGAGAGCCTCCGGTTCAGAATGTGCCACCATCCAGGCGGTTGCAGACAATACCGGATTGAAGCAGTATAGAACCAATGACTGTGGACTCACCCAGGTTAGGGAAGGTACTCTTCGAGAGTTGCTGGCCCAGACCAATGCCACCGGAATTATTGATCAGCTCTCCTCTTACTTGAGACAGATGAATCCGGAAGCTACCAACGGTGATATCAACTCTGTTTTGAATACGAGAGTGGCTTTCAACCGGGTGAGCTACATCTATTGCGATCCCACAACGACTCCCCCCAGACTTGTTCTGAGCACCTCAGTGCCTCCGTGGCCCTTGCCTGACTTGAATAATCCCAGTTTGAACCTGCCTGATGGCAGCACTTCTACCTATCGTCGGGCGCCTTCGCCATTCCGTCTGGACGGCATCACCAACTGTGATGGAGAGTGTGGATATCCGCATCCCTGGGATTGTCCTCTTGATTCCCAGGCAACCGGTCAAGACTCGACAAACTGGACACCATCTTCCGGATTCCGAAGCATCCTTGGTGTGATAAAGTTCAGAAATCAAGCTGCCGGTGGTGGAAGGTTCTGCTGTCCGTGTTAAATTGAACATAGCTACAAAATAGAGCAGTTAAAATTCAATACTCTGAGGTCAATAGCTTTATGCGAATTTTGTTCCTGGCTCTGGCGGGCCTACTTTTATCCGGCTTGCTTACCCATAACCCGAGCGCTTTCGCCCAGAGGGCGGAGAGTGGCGGCACCGGAACCGCCGCCTGGAAGTTGGTCAAGAAGCCGATGAATTTGCCTGATCTGCCGAGTTATTCAGGTAAGGCAACTTTTACCAACGGTTTGATGTATCCGAACAAGCCCGGTGGTCCCGCCATCAACTTGATGTATAAAGCAAAGGAGCCCCCGGAACAGGTTATGAGCTGGTACCAGGATACGTTGAAAGGCAATTCCTGGTCAGTAGTGCCGACCAAAAATCCCAATTCGTTGCGGGCCAACAAGGGGAAAAATGGTGTGGTGGTCAATGTCAGTCCCAGCAAAACACCCGGATACAGTACTGAGCTGAAGATCAGTTACAAGCTCGCTCGGTAGGTAGATAGTAGATAGATAAGGCCGGAAAATGAAGTTTACCAATTTGAAGGTGTCTTCGGTGGTGCCATTGGTGATGGCAGTGACCGGCATGGTAATGCATGTGCAACCATGTTTCTCCATCACTCCGGAGGATTCTAAATATGTGGAGAGAACCCTTGCAGAGTTCTCTTCCCTGAAGAGTCTTGATGCTGCCTTCGAGAGAACCAATGCCATCCTCGAAAAGGATCCTGGAGCGACCAGGGCACGTTTCCTTTTCGGGATAATACTGGAGAAGCAGGGGCTGGAGAGCCTCGCCATGGAGCAATACCGCAAGTGTATTGAAGATAGTCCGGATCAGTACGCTTATCATTATCGATTGCTTCTCACCGCAATCAAGACCAAAGACTCGGATACCATGCTGAACGAGCTTATGAAATGCAAGACCCTGGCTAAAGGGGATGGACATTTCCTTTTGCAATTGGGGCTCAGTATGGAGAATGCCGGTTACACAAAATTGGCAGATCCGCTCTACGAAGAAGCTGCCAGGGCGAATAGTCGAGCTTTTGGCGTGGGAATGTCCCTGGCTCGCCTGAGGCTCAGGCAGGGTCGTTTTGATGAGGCGATTCGTTGTGTAAACTGGGATCTGGTCAAAGAGCCATATAACACCCGGGGCAATATTCTAAAAGGACAGATCCTTCTCAAGCTCGATAAGCAAAAAGAGGCCACCATGTTTTTCATGCGGGCCTTTTCCAAGGACCCCTGCGAAGGTCAGGTGGCTGGAGTCGTCGCCCGGGAGCTGGTCAAAATGGGGAAATATGAAGCCGCACTGGGACCGGCATTTTGTGACTTTCTCTGCAATGCCGGCAACCGGGAGAATCTCGAAAAGGCAAAGCGATTTGCTCGCACATTCATAAAAAAAGTTCCGGTCGATTCTATAAAAGCGACAGTTAATTCGGTGGCTTCCGCTGCCCCTTCCGACGGTCATCGACAATTCTTTTTCCTGGCTGTGGGTGGCTTCTTCGATGAGGTCGGCTATTGGAAATTAGCTACATCTGCCTATGAAAGCGCTCTTTCCATTCATACGAATCCTCCCAATGACCAGTTGGTGGCAAGGGGATATTATCGCCTCGGACTGGAGAAAGAGCTACGTCTCAGGGAGCCTGAAGAGGCCCTTGCTCTCTATAAAAAGTCCCTGGCAATCTATCCGGTTGATAAAGAGGTCTCTTTAGCGGTAGAGCGTCTTGAGCGTCGCATGAAAAACCGATCAAGGGATTTTGCCGGACGCCTCAAGGACTCTCTTCGGAAGCCTTCTCACTAGGCTTCGCACGATTATCATCGCCTTCAATCTCGGTTTTACTTTCAGGTGTTGTTGCCGTGGCTTCAGCGCTCTTGTTTTCAATCAGCTCCACTTCCCGCACTTTAACCACTTTGATGCCACCTCTTTCTGCCACCCAACCTTTGACCCGTACTCTTTTAGCCACGTAGGGTAAGAGTATTCCGTTGGCGCCTTTGTAGCCCTGATGCTTGGCTGCGATATAGACTGTCCCGTCATCGGTCAAAATCCCGGCGCTGACCCCGCCTGCCACGCAGAGCTTGGCGCATTTTTCATGCTCTTTGCCCCGGCCGTCCCCCATAACTTTTGAACAGTAGCACCAGGCGTCTATTACCTCGCCGACCAACTCTGCTTTTTCCGCGTTGACCTTGCGTGTGACGGCAGCGTCCCGTTTTTCGGTCTGTTTAAGAGTAGTCTTCTCGGTCTGGCTCTTTTCAGCAGCGTGGTCGCCTGTTTTCTGACCGCAGCCGGTCAGGGGAAGCCAGGCAATCAAGCATACTGCCAGGGAGGCTCGTATAATCTTGTACTCTGTCATCTTTTCTATCTCAGGGTACTTCTGCTCTGAGCATCACGATAGGTTCAGTGGCCCGGGCGTGCATAAACCTGCCGTTGGTAAAGAGGGGCACGATCGGAATAGGCGCAGGAACGTTTATTCGGACCCGGGTTTCAATCTGGACATTGCCTGAGTTGGATGGATTGAAGGTTAGATTGTGGAGCTGAGCCTGGGTGACAATGCCATTAACCTGGTAGGAGCTTACGATGGTAGTCGCTGCTGCGTTCGCGGCACCGGCGGTTTTCTTCTGTGCCGCCGCTCGGGCTGCCCGTTTTGCCAGGGCGTCGTTTACTATCTGACCCACCACGATTGCCGAGAGGTCGATTATGCATAGAAATAGCGGGATTATAATGAAAAGTCCTGCCAGCACTTCCACAAGGCTGGCTCCATCTTTCCTTGAACGATATCTTTTAATTCTCACCGATTTCTTCCTGGAAACGAGAGCTGGTTACCGAAAATGTAGCCGGTGAATTGATGCCGGACACACTCATTATGAATGGCAGATTTAAAAACGGATCCACCGTGGCTACCGTTGTGCATTTAACAAGTTGGGGATCGCCGGACCGGGTTGCTTTGCCTGGCAGGGGATGGGTAATTCTTCCGGTGGTTAAGCCCACGAATTTACCAAAACCTGTGGTTACGTAGTTTGAGTCCACTTCCGTGAGAACCTGGTTTGTTTCCGCCGGCAGTCTCACAGCCAGTTCCCGAACTTCGAGGTGATTGAGATAATAGACGATACTGTAAGCCACACCCATGTACATGAGGTCGATCAGGGGAAACAGAATCATAATCAACAGAATAAACAGCGCCGGACCGGTCTCGGCTATGGCTGAACCTCTTCGATTTCTCAAAGGGCAAAAATATCTTCTTCTCGACCTGATCAACATTTATTCAATCCGGGTTGCTTTTATCGGAACCGTCTGTAGTAAGCATAGGGGCTTCTATTAATATGTTACCCGTTATAAGCCCTATATCTGTCAATAGTATGTCCAGGCAGGAACGCTTGTCAAGCCGAAAAGCCGACTAAATTGGGATTTTTACCACAATGAAGAGTACTTTTGTTTGGTCCGGTGTTTGCTCGGGTCGTTTTAGTGTCCGCAGGGTTTTGCATAGCGCTGGACACTGAGCCTGGAGTAGGCTGCCGGACCGGAGCGTCCGTATCCCTCGGTGGGTGTCACCCAGGCGTTAGCTCCAGGACCGTTTTTGACCACTTCTGTAGTGTTTTTGGAGGCGCTTCCGGTGAGGACCCTGGGTTTGTCGCCGGAGTTTTTAAGAGCCTGCCAGGCCTTGTACTGGATATTTTTATCCCGAGAATTGTAGTAGAGCCATTTGAAGTCGGCGATAGCTTTTTTATTCTGCTTCAGCTTTTGCAAAGCAAGACCTCTGTAGTATCTGGCTAGATACCGCTCTTTTCCCATCTTGTCGGGATCTTTTAGCTTATCCAGAACGCTGGCATAGTCTCCGGCATCAAAGAATTTCATCGCCTTGGAAAGATCATCGGAGTAAGCACTGGCCGGACTCGCCAAAAGAAGTAGGAGTCCTGCCAGCAAAGGCAAATAAAAGTAGGCGGCTCCTGGTTGATGTTTTTTTCTCATATGACCTATGTCCAATCTCTGATTCTTTTAGAAAAAGATCTTTCCTGCGTCTCTGCCCGCTTTTTCGTGTACTGATGCAATGATTTGATCTTACCAGATCTGTCAAGGGCAGGGTTATTCTCCGGTTGAAATAACCGTATATGGTATCTGTTTTTGGCTCCGAGCTTTGCTCGGCCTCTTTACTATAGTTTTTATGGGCACTAGACTGTACGGGTGAACTGATAGCCGGAGTATCCATCGATAGATGTCCCTGGGGAGGACTGAATGAAAGTTTCCACTTTGTCGATTCTTATAGCTGTCTCGGGCTCCCTGATTCTTGGAGCTTGTGGAGGTCCAGTCTCCGACATCAGCAGTAATCAAAATCCTGGAACTATCCAGGCGCCATCTACAAAGTCCCCAGAAAGACCACCGCCGGAAAAGGAAGGGAAGAAATTAGAGAAGCCACCCGAAAAGGAGCCGGTAAAACTTGCCACCGACGCCAATAGTCGGGATATGACCAGGGCTCATTTTGATCGGGGTACATATTTGAAAAAGCGTCCCATTAAGTCCCAAGCCGACAGCTTTATAGAAAAGTACGGTAGGGCGAGGCTGGACAAAGCCGCCACCATTAAACGCTATTCTCCGATTACGATAATGCCGGTGCAGCTTGAAGCCCATTGTTCAACGGCCTGGGACAGGGGTATGCTGCACGTCAGGGTGGCATATCTTGGACCGCCTCATAACCTCAGTGTTTTCATGAAGGAAACCCGAATGATTTATGTCACTTTCCAGGATGAATATGGCGCCAACGTTTACAACTTTGAGGTTCCCATCGAGCAATTTGAAAAAGCTCCTGAGACGATGAACTACGGTACGCCCACCTACCAGGTGGAGGGGCAGTTACCTCTGGCGCTGGAGAACTATGAGAGATTCTTTCAGTGGAGTTGCGAGTGGCATTAGCCTCTTGTTCGCATCAGAACATCGTGAAAGGCGGCCTGTCTTCCCGGCCGGAGCGCATGTTCTCTTCCACATAGGGCTCTTCGTCCATAACTTCGTCATCGAACGGGATCTCAACGTTGGTCATTCTTCTGACCACTAGTACCGGGATTGGTGCGTGCTGAGCCACGTTCAACGAAATGCTACCGATCATGATCTTATCCAGTCCGGTCCTTCCGTGGGAACCCAGCACAATGCAATCCGCGTTAAAATCCTCTATCTCCTGGTAAATGATTTCCCTGGGATCACCTGGAATCGCATCTATACTGACGTTTTCGTTTCCAGCCTGTTCACCCAATTGCAGTGCCATCTCTTCTAGTATTTCAAAAGCACGTTGCTTGATCATGCTCCATTGATCTTTTACTACTTTGCACTGTTCCTCTGTGAGATCAAGTTTCTCCACGCGCTCAAAGTCGGCCACCGCCATCACCACATGAAATTTTGTCCCTTCTGGAAAATGTTGTTGAGATAGCCAGTCCACCGCGTCGCGGGAATAGACCGAGCCATCGTAGGGGACCAGAATTCGCCGGAAGTTTGTGAGAGAGTCTAGCTCTTCTTCTTTCGATTGCGCCTCCGAAATGGGTTTGGTCAACAGCACTGCCGATGGTGCTAATTCCAGGACTGTCTGGGAGATGCTGCCCAGGAGAAGTTTCTCCACGCCAGATCTTCCATGAGAACCCATTACCACCAGGTCGTATCCTTCTCTGGCGATCATGTTGATTAAGATCTGTTTGGGCTGGCCGAATTTAACTCGGTAGTCTACTAAACAGTTCGGAAAATTATCTTTCAGGAATTGTGCCGGTTTTAGAAGCCATTCGGAGCGCTGGGCAATAATCTCCTGCTCCTTGGAGATGACATCCGCGCTGACTTGAAAAGGTAAAAAAGACTCCAGAGGCTGAACAACATTTACCAGGACTATTTTTTCAGGCTGAAGCCATTTTGCCCTAGCCAGCGTTTCCACCGCCATATTCGAATGGTGTGATCCATCCACGGGTACCAGTACTTTCAATGGAGAATCCCCGATTAGCATTTCCTGGCGACTATTATCTTCTTTTGTGGCTTATTCAGATGTCAGGTGATTGTTGGCGCTTAATCGAAATTAACAAAGCCTTGTGGGTCCCAATATTTAAGTATTTATGAGGGTTTGCGATTCTAAGAAATTGAACAAGTCAATATGGAATAAGGTATATCCCTTGTATTAATTTTTCGGTTGGTAATAATAGTAGACTGCACTTTTTTCTGCCTTTTCTTCTGGATAGTCAGGAATTAGGCATAGGAGACATAGTTGGAGAAGCCTGAAATGCCTTCTGATTCTAATTTAGTACTGGAGCAGGAGCTTCAGACCGTGGACAATTCAGCCCCGGAAGAGGCCACCACAGAATATGAGTTTGGTGGCAGGCATCTTTTCGCCAGCTATGTGGACTGCGATCCTGAGAGTCTCAGGTCACCGGTGGAGCTGGATCAGGCTATGCGCCGAGCAATAGAAGCTTCTGGAGCCACTGTCCTGAAAGAGAGCCGTCATATCTTTGAGGGCGGCGGTCTCACCAATGTGTATCTTTTGTCCGAGAGTCACGCCAGTATTCATACATATCCCGAGCACAATTCTTGCTTCGTCGATATCTTCACCTGTGGCTATGTCTGCGAGCCTACTCGATTTCATGAAGTTCTGGTTGAATTCTTCAAACCTAAAACTGTCTCCAAGCGTCTAACCAACCGTGGTTTGATGAATGTGGATCTGACCGAATAGCTTTGCACCTATAAAAATATTCGTGAATTTCCAGGGGTTTAGTCTGAGAATCAGCGGCAAGCTCCTTTAAAATTGAATGCGTTTGTTTTATTGACTGGACCATTGCCAGCATTGCCCAGGCAGTGGCTGCACAAGATTTGAATGGGGATGGATGATGGAAACCAACTTGCACCCGGTGGCTAAAGAGAAAAACAGCTATATCGTCCCCTACGAAGGTAAGGAATATCTGGTCCAGAGTTGTGACTTTGAGTTGTTTCCCCTGGATAAGGTGGTGGTCTCTAAGAAGACCGAGTTCCAGGAAATAATCATCGCCGACACTCCAAAGTATGGTCGTATTCTTTTTCTTGATGGGGACCTTCAGAGCAGCGAATATGATGAAGCCTTCTACCACGAACTTTTGATTCAACCTGCCATGGTGGCACACAAGAATCCCGAGCGAGTGCTGGTTGTTGGTACCGGGGAAGGAGCTTCCCTGAGAGAAATTTTTAAACATGATAGTGTCAAAGAAGTTGTGGCCATCGATATAGACCGGGAAGTCGTCGAGCTTTGCACGGAGCATCTCCCCACCTGGCACCATGGCAAGATGAAAGATCCCAGAGTTCGCCATATTTTTAGAGATGGATTTGAGTATCTCCGGGAATGCACCGAAGAGTTTGATGTGGCCATCATTGACATTGTGGCCGACCTGGAAGATGGTCCTGCCGGAGAGCTTTATACTCCAGCCTTTTATGAGCTGGTCAAGTCACGTCTGAAGAAAGATGCGATGGTCGCAATTCAGGGATTGATTCTTTCACCGGTGGAGTCGGAGAGCCGGGGTCACCGAAAACTTAGAAAAGCGGTACAGGAAGTGTTCGCCCATGTGGACAGCTACCGGGGCACAATCCCCTCCTTTCTCTCTTGCTGGGGATTTATCCTGGCCTCTGACTGGTTCCCAGTTCAAGATCTGCAGTCCGAGAGGGTCAAGGCGAGACTGGAGCAGATCAGTATGGAGCATCTTGATTCCGATGCGCTGCAAGCTGCTTTCGTCCTTGATTTGAAGACCCGGGGTTTTCTTTCTTGAATTGATCCGATCGCCTGAGCAACTTCCTTATTCCAATGCGGGTATATAAGATATCGGCGCGAAATTTCGAGCCGTCTGAATAATTCGACCGCCATTGGGAAAGAGATATGGTCTTAGCAGATACCTTGGGCATCTTACTTGTGGTACTGGGCGTTTTAGCCGCCACTTTAGGGCTCTGGCTGTTTAACACCGCTTTGCTCCCGGTTTTAAGCGGGACTGCCGGAGCGAGAATGAGGAGTAGTCCGATCAAGTGCTTTTTTCTTGGTCTGGTTGTTCTCCTGGCGACGGTTTTTAGTGTTGCTGTTCTATCAAAGCTGGGCAAGGGTTTAAATGAACTTCTGGAGCTTGTTTTAATAGCATCATTTTTATTCCTTTCCAGTATCGCGGTGGCTGGGTTCGCAGCTCTGGTGTCCGAAAGACTTGGTTTTGATTCGGCTAAGCCATGGAGACTGGTTGCCTCCGGAGGGCTGGTTCTTGAACTGACTTTCCTGTTTCCTCTACTAGGCTGGATTATCATCTTTCCTTTGATAACCATCACCGGAGCCGGTGCGACAGCAATCACTTTGCTGGGGTCCATTAAAGGCCCAAAATCCAGCCAAAATAGCGATTCTCCATCGACCGTGGAAGAGACGGCGGAGTCCGTCAAGCTATGAAGTCATGAACTCAGGCAGGAAAGTCTCACGCAGAGCTGTTCTGGAAGCAGGGGGATTGACCCTTGCCTCTCTCTATCTCTCTTCCTGCGAGAGAGCTATAGATGAGATCGAGGAGCGTACAGGCGGCGGATTGCCGGATTCTTTACTGGTGGCAGATTCGGTGCCTGTCGATGGACATTTTCACTTCTTGAACAGAATCAGTTTTGGTCCGGCTCCTGGAGACCTTGAAGCGATCAAGGCTTGCGGTAAAGAGCGATGGCTGAGGCAGCAACTCAACTATGTAGCCATAGATGAAGGACCGAGCCGATTGCGCACCAGGCGCTTCGAGTCAAGATTTCTCAGGGAAGGTGATCTATTCGACTTCAGAAAAGAGGTCTTGCGTGAGGACTTAGTGAGGCACACTTTGTTGAAGGCTATCTACAGCAAAAGACAGCTGTTTGAAGTGATGGTCTCTTTCTGGAGTGATCATCTCAACATCAATATAGAGAAGGGTAACTGTGTTTACTACAAAACCGTAGATGATATCAACGTGGTGCGCTCCCATGCTTTAGGAAACTTTCGAGACCTGATCGGAAAGTCGGCCAAAAGTGCTGCCATGCTTGAGTACTTAGACGGAAAAGACAACAAGAAGACCACCGCCCAGGACCAGCCCAATGAAAATTACGCCAGAGAGCTTCTGGAATTGCATACCCTGGGGGTTGATGGCGGCTACTCCCAGGAAGACGTGCTGGAGGCTGCCCGTTGTCTTACCGGATGGAGAGTGAAAGAAGGTTTCGGACGCGGCGCCGTCTACTTTGATCCTGCGAGACATGATGACGGACAGAAGCTTGTTCTGGGAACCGTTGTCCCTGCTGGTGGTGGCATGGCTGACATCGATCGTCTGGTGGATATAGTGATATCTCATCCCTCCACGGCAAGGCATATCGCCGGTAAGTTGGTGCGGCATTTTGTCATGGATGAACCTTTTGATCAAGCGGCTTTACGCTTGAGAGATAATCTGGCGACCAGATTTTCCGCCAGTGGAGGAGACATTAAGTCCATGGTCGAAGAGTTGTTTTTATCTGATGTCTTGTCAGAACATAGAGGAAACAAATTCAAGAGACCTTTTCACTTCCTGGTCAGTTCTCTGAGAGCCCTGGGTGGTAAGACACTTGCGGCAAAATCGGGAGAACGTGGACAGGGGATTCTAGATTACCTGTCGGCTATGGGGCAGGAACCTTTTCAACATCCCACTCCCGATGGTTATCCGGAAGAGAGGCTACCCTGGCTTGGAACGCTGCTCTGGCGCTGGAATTTTGCTTTCGCCCTGGCCCATGATCAAGTGGCTTCAGTGAAAGTAGAACGCGATAGGCTCTTTGCCGCTATCGGAGGCGACGGAGGCAACAAGGATATAGACGACGAAGACTTTAACAGACACCTCTTCGCTTATTTCGTGGGACGGCTTCCCCAGACTCACGAGTTGAAGGCTTTTAGGCAGATAGAGAACGCCGGTTCTGACAAAGGAAACCTTCTTGGCCTGGTTCTTGCCTCCCCGGCGTTCCAGAGGTTTTGATCTATGAAAGTAAACCGCAGATCATTTCTTAAGAGCGTGTTTGGTGCCGGTAAATATAACACCTGGTCCGAAGAACCTGTTCTGGTGGTTGTATTTTTGAGGGGCGGCGCCGACACCCTGAATATGGTGATCCCATTCGGAGATGATGATTATTACCGGGCCAGACCGACCATAGGCATTCGAGCCAAAAGCAAAACCGATGCGGACCGTGACAAAGCTCTAAGGCTAGATGATTTCTATGCTTTTCATCCTCGACTAAAACCATGGCTGCCCATTTTCAAAGAAGGTCGATTGGCTGTGGTCCAGGCTGTCGGCTCAGATAATGTTTCCGGTTCCCACTTTGAAGCCCAGGATCAGATGGAGCATGGAGAGAGTTTCCATCAGAATCTTGATGGGGGCTGGCTTGGCCGCCATCTGTTTTATGATGTCTCTCGGAATGTTCAGAATTCTCCGGTGGCGGCGGTGGCCTTCGGAAACACTATCCCTGAATCGTTGAGGGGGGCGCCCTCGGTCAGTGCTATTCAAAGCCTGGATGATATTCGTTTGATGTCCGGAGAGAAGAGTACAGATGATGCCATGGCCGCCCTGTCCTGCCTGTATGGTCATAGCTCCGACATGTTAGGTAAAGCTGGTCTCGATACCCTATCGGTATTGAAGAGGATTGAGTCTGAAAAATCTTCTTCCCGTGCTCTAGCCAATCTGGGCCATGGAACAGGAAGTTATCCTGAGGACGAGCTAGGTAGAAATCTTCGGGAGGTGGCTCGTCTTATAAAGGCTAATCTCGGATTGAAAGTGGCTTGTGTCGACCATGACGGATGGGATACACATTTTGTGCAAGGAGGTGCCGACGGTTTACAGGCGGCAAACATCGATAGTCTCGCCCGCTCTTTGGCGGCTTTTGATGGTGATGTCAAGGGGTTGCGCCATCGGGTTACCACAGTGGTTCTGACTGAATTCGGCAGACGGTCCTATGAGAATAGCTCCCTGGGAACCGATCACGGTAGAGGGTTCGCGATGTTTGTTCTCTCCGATAAAGTGAAAGGTGGACAGGTGACAGGTGCCTGGCCTGGCTTGAAAGAGCGTAACGCTAATCTGCTTGGTTCCGAGAAGGTATTGAGGCGTCTTCCTCTCAAAGATCTGGAGGTGCTGGAGAGAAAGACTCCTTATCTGGGACCGGCCGGATTGACAGTGGCCATCGACTACCGGGATGTACTGTTTGAAATACTAAATTCTGTAATCGGCAACGAAAATGCTGACAAGGTATTTCCCGGATTAGAGCCCCAAAAACTAAATCTGGTCAGGGCTTGAAAAGTCAGCCTTGACCAGATTTATGTTGAGCCCGAAGGCCCGATTACATGGTTTTTGAGTCAGCGATAGCCGAATGAAGCTCCTGGTGGACCTTGGTCAGATCCTTTTCCAGGCTGTCTTTTTTCTCTTTGGAAGCTTTCGGTCCGGCGCTCTGCTCCATTTGAGCCAGTCTTTCGTAGTCGCCTTTGAATTTCGCGGCTTGTTCCGATGAGATCCAGCCTTTGGACTCAGCATTTTCAGTCTGTTTTTTGATGTGATTGATTCTTTGTTTGAATTTGCTGATGTCCGGTTTGGGATTGTAAGTAACCGGTGTGGACAAGCAATCTCCGGCCTGAGCAGGCTGGGTCATAGCTGCACCGAGGGATAGGGAAAGGGCGGCTGCAGCGATTACTGCCGTGGTCTTCTTCATGGACGGATTTCCTCCTTAATTTGATTCAATTCGAATTGTCCGGCTTCCCATTATACAGGGATTGTTTCAGGATCTGGCATCTAGCTAATGGCATCCTGGGCTCTTTGCAGGTCAATATTTGTTTTATCTGCTTTTTTGCTTGCATGCGAGCCAGGCTCCAATACTTCCAATCGGAGCTTTTGTCGGAGGATAGATGCAATTTGGATAGAAGATTGATTATCCTGACTCTGTCATTCTTCTTCAAATGTTTGATGTGAGAAAGAATGGCAGGAACCGCATCAGCACTGAGAGTGGTGGCATAGCCGAGGTCGATGGAGCCCTCTTGTTTTAATCTCCCTAGATTCGTGCGCGCGATGGTGGCATCAGGATTGACAAGATTTAGAGAGATGACAGCCAGGAAGCCGGAGCCGACTAATGCGGTGGCAAAGATAGATCGGTGACCGCGCAGAACCGTCAGGGCGAAAATGATGAAGACCACCGCCAGCCAGATCATAAATGCCGTGACATAAAATCGCAGTTCGGTCTGCCCGTATTCAGCCTGGTAGAGTTGCATCTTTTTGAAAGCTGAGGTCATGATCACGAAGAGCATGGCTATATTTGTAATGGAGAGGGTTCTTAGAACTATCACTCTCAGGCGACTGGTTTTTTTCAAACTCCAGTCAAAATAAAGCAGAGTCGGAAGAGTTAGCGCCGCCACCGTCACCAGTTCGAAAAAGCCCCGACGAGCGTATTCGGCATAGGTCATACTCTTTTCCAGGGTTATGGTGGTCTCTCCTCCAAAGAAGTATTGAAACTGAACCAGCATGAAAGAGAAGAAAAGAAGATTGAGCAATCCAAGAACTGTCGATACTTCTGTCAGACCGAGGGCGTATTTGCACGGAGCAGGGTTTTCGCTCTCCCTTTCATAGGCACCACTGAACATGGCATGCATAAATCCTGCGATGATCCATAGGGCTGAAATGCCTACGGTAATCTGGCTTATGATGCTGTTTAGATCAATGTGAATACTTTGCTTTATCAAATTGTTGAAGGCTGCGTCCGCCGACATGAATAGTGCTAGAAAAATAGCCAGTATTGGAGTAGCTAGAACCAGACCTTTGCCGACACCGGCTAGAATCTTTATAGTGTTGTCGTCGAATAAACTTTCACCGGGGAGTTTATCGAGAAAGAACTGACAAGACTTTACTGTTACGCTCTCTATTGCGCAGGCTATGGTCATTATATAGTCGACTATCCCTCCGCTTAGAGCTTTTAATCCCTGGCTGGAAAGGGATGCAGCGCAGAGCAAAAAGAAAATTACGCTGAAGTTCAGGGCTTTTAAAAAGAGAGAATCCCGGACGGCGATGAAAATGGATAGCGCTCCGGCCGCCCCAAGAAACCAGAGCGCAAACCTTCTATCAGGTAGTCGGTTCCTGATGGTCAGGGCAGCCAGCATTGAGACAAAGGGAATGAAAAATAGAGGGGCGTTGATACCGGGGGAGAGACTGAAGTAAAAGCTTTCCCAGAATAAGAAGGTGAATATTGCCGAGATTACTGCAGCGCTAATTAATATACTGCGAGTGTAAGACATGGTTTCTCTCCTGTTTAACCAGACAAAAATGGAACCCCGGGGTTCTGGAGACTAACCGAAGGGTTTGAAGATTTAGCCGGATTGAGGGGGAACTGCCTGCTTTTTGCTCCTTCCTAATCCTAGTAAGCCGCTACGTAAGCCGCTACTGTGCTGGATTGAGGTGACTGTTAGAGTTGGGTTAGCACTTGGATCAGGAATGCATTCCCTGTTAAATCTTTGCTTTTACCTTTTTTCCGAGTTTTCCGGCTGCTTTAGCAATTATGTCTACGCATCGGTCTATGTCACTGTCGGTAATACCATGGTGAGTGACCGCTCTTATCTTGGAATTAGAGATGGCGAGCATTAGTATGCCCTCTTTTTTCAGAAGCTCGACCAGGTCCTCGGCGCTATTCTCTTCAAACTGGGTCTCTATCCAGACCATATTAGTATCACAGTGATCCAGGTTTACTCTAAGGTACTCCATCTCGTTGATAGCTTCGGCAAGTTTGCGGGCGTTTCTATGATCTTCATCCAGCCTTTCCACCATCTCGGTGAGGGCGATCTTGCAAGCGGCAGCTAGAACGCCGACCTGTCTCATCCCTCCGCCCACCAGCTTTCTTGCTCTTCTTGCTTCTTCGATAAATGATAGCGGTCCGACGATCATGGAGCCGACAGGCGCCGCCAGTCCTTTGGAGAAGCAAAATTGAACAGTGTCTATATTCTCCACAAGCGAAGAAGGTT
>JAUIJG010000537.1 GCA_030431355.1 bacterium | reverse complement strand
CAGAAATATTTTCAATCCAAAGCCCACGGGAAGCGCCCAGGCTTTCTTCGACGGTTTGCCAGGCATAATAGTGGCTGGCTCTTCGGTTCGGAATCTTAAATCTGACCGCATTTTATCCCTTTAAGAAGGAACCTTAACCACTTCCAGAACTTTATTAATCAGGTCATGGTGACAGACCTTGTTGGATTTGATCTTTGGCACTACCCTGTGCCCGAAAACATGGGGAGCCAACTCTTTTACATCTTCTGGGGTGACATAGTCCCTTCCTTCGACAAAAGCAAGCGCCTGACTTGCTTTCACCAGTAACTGAGCACCCCTGGGGCTGACACCCAGAACAATGGAAGGGTGCTCCCGGGAAGTACTGACAATCTCCACTATATAGTTGACCAGCGCTTCATGAACAAAGATCTCCCGCATGGCCTCACGCATATTGAGGATCTCCTGGACACTCAATACCTGGCTGACGGCAAAAGAATCTTTCACAAGGGTCTTCTTGATGATCTCAGCTTCGTCCGCTTTATTAGGATAGCCCAGGGACATGGAGATCATGAAACGGTCTAACTGAGCCTCTGGTAGGGGGAAAGTGCCATGGTGCTCAATCGGGTTCTGGGTAGCTATCACAAAGAACAATTCAGGTAACTCACGGGTGACACCATCATTAGTTACCTGGGTCTCTTCCATAGCTTCCAGCAAACTGGACTGGGTTCTGGGGGTAGCTCGGTTAATCTCATCCATTAGCAGGATATTGGTAAAAATTGGACCGGGTACAAATTTGAACTTTCCTTCCTTCTGGTCGAAAATCTGAACTCCGGAAATATCCGAAGGCAAAAGGTCAGGAGTGGCCTGGATTCGCTTAAAATTTGCCTGGATGGAATTTGCAAGACTTTTAGCAAGCAAGGTCTTACCCACACCGGGCACATCCTCCAGAAGCACATGTCCACCGGAGAGCATGGCTACCACAGCCAATTTTGACGCTTTGCTCTGACCGACCAGAGCTTTGGCCATATTATCAACAAGAAGCTTGGCTCTGGGGCTCAATTCGTTAGCTTTAGCACTCTTCGCAACAGCCTGAGGTCGATTCACCTGCAACTCCTTTATATTATGAAAGTAGAGATCTGATCTGGCCCGATATACCCAGCATCACAATACGTCTAACATCACAGCCCACTGGACTGACACTCATTACAACCGGACCGAGAAAGCTTTTCGCAGGCTGCAATTTAGACTATAATTTGATCTAGACCATTATCAAGGGACCAGCGCATAATGTCTCAAAACACACGCTTTCTGCTAATAGCACTCGCTTTACTAGTTGTTTTTGGAATCTTCTTGCAATCGCTGATTGCCCGCTCGCTTCAGGAAAGTTTCGGCTCAGACAGCGGCGAATTGCCAAAATTGCCGACGAAAACGCCCGTCAGTCTCCCCAAGTAATTTTTTATCAGAAGTTTCAATCCTCAACTTTTACCTTGTCATCCATGCTCTTTTCAGTCGTTGCGTGGCGACCGGTGGCGAATTTCAACAGTACCGCCAGAGCTCCCGCCACGGGAAGCGATACGATAATTCCCAGGATTCCATCAAGGCGAGCACCAATCATAATGGCAATTAGAATAAGCACCGGATGCAATCCTATTGCGTCACCGATATAACGCGGTGCCACCAGGTTGTCCTTGATCCATTGCATGATGTTGAAGACCAGGACTAGAACCAAAAGTTCTACGAATCGATTGCCTCCCACGTTTGCCATTCCCAGGAAAAGCACCGACATGCAAGCGGGGAGAAAACCGATAGTGGGACCAATAACCGGAACTATCTCCCAGATACCCAATAAGAGCCCCAGAGCCAGAGCATACTCTACTCCCAGAGCCATGTAGACAATGACCATGAACACCCCGAACAACAACCCGAGCACAATTTGACCACGGAAAAACGCCTTCAAACTGGTATGTATCTCCGAAGACATAAGGGCGCAGGTGGATTGAAACCGCTTGGGAGCAAGCTTTATCATGGCCTGGTGCATAGACTTACCATCAAGAAGAAAGTAGAAACTGATCAAAAGTACACTCAATCCGTAGATAGACAGGGTGACCAGGGATATAGCCGCGCCGGACATCTGGGCCATGATGAAAGAGCCGTCGGGTTGCGGCAAATTGTTCACCATAAACGCCACCAGTTCATCGGTGCGCACATGGATATCATAAGTGGCCAGGCGGTTTTCCAATGGCTTTAGATATTCTCCGGAGTTTTTGATCAATCCTGGCAACTCCTTCACCGTCAATTCAAAAAGCTGAGTGACCTGCACGAGAATAGTCGGAATAACCAGAAGAATGCCGACCAGAGTGAGTACAGCACCAAGAAGATATACGCTCAAGACAGCGGTCATGCGATTCTTCAACTTTCGATCTAGAAAGTCCACCAGGCTCACTGCCGTATATGTGAGAAAAACCGACACGGCAAGAATATGAAGAATGTCGGAGAAGACCTCCGCGACCTTAATCACCAGAATAGCCAACAGAAGAAAGAGACAGACAATTACCAGCCGTTTTTGCAGGCGGGAAAGCTTGATATCTTCAAGGGTGTCACAATGGTCTTCGTTTTTCTCTTCGGGAATATCTGTCATATCAATTTCGCTCCGAACCGGATCCGGCGGAGAACAGCTTCTCCAGATATTTGACTCTCTGTTTCAGATTGCCGTTACCGGCATCGGAAGGATCACCGGAGAGGGCCTTCTTATATTCATATAGTGCATTCTCCTTTTGATTCGTGCGGTAATAGACATCGCCGAGAAGGGTGTGAAATCTTGAATCTTGAGGCTGTAGCAGGATCGCTAACTTGATCTCCTTCTCCGCGTCTTCGTAGCGGGAGAGTTCCAGGAGGGACTTGGCTAAAAGGTATCTGGAGCCAATATCGGAAGGATTGATCTTGATCGCTTTCTGTAGCTGCTCCTCTGCCTCTTCGTATTTAGAAAGCTTTGTAAGAATAAGACCGAGATTATAAAAGTAATCAGGTCTTCCCGGTTTCAATGCCAG
>JAUIJG010000536.1 GCA_030431355.1 bacterium | reverse complement strand
GTGCGCACGCCCGTCGTCCTCGTGCCTCACCTGGGGGACAAGGACGACATCGGTCTGGAGAAGAGGGATAGAGACGAGCATTACTTTGTCGCCATGGAGTTCCTTCCCGGCGGCAATCTGGGTAATCAGACCGCCGTGGGTGCTCTGCCGGTGGAGCATGCAATCAACTGGATGAAACAGTTGGCAAATGGGCTCTACTACGCCCATAAAATGAACGTGGTTCATCAGGATATAAAAGCCGACAATATTTTCATCAATAAAGATGGGGACCTGAAAATCGGAGATTTTGGTCTGGCTCGATTGATGGAGAATAAAGTCTTTATCAATCCGTCCACCAAGGGTATGGGTACGCCGGCTTATATGTCTCCGGAGCTCTGTCGTGGAGAGCAGCAGGACCACCGCTCCGACATATATTCTCTTGGGGTGCTCTTTTTCGAGATGGCCACCGGTCAACTGCCTTTCAAAGCCGAAGGGATGATCGAGATGGCCATGAAGCATACCACCGCCCCGATTCCCTCGGCGAGAAGAATCAATCCCCTGATACCGTCGGTGATAGATAAAGTTATCCGGAAGATGATGGAGAAAGTTCCCGATGATCGCTTCCAGAGCCTGGAGGCGGTTATCAACGTTCTCGATGACCTGATCTTTGAGTTGCGTGTAAAACGGATGGGTCTGAAATATGACGCCAACAAAGAAGATTCTAAAGAGCTGATCGCCCTGAAAGAAGCAGAGGAAAAAGAGAAGAGTTTCGCTCGGGATGCCCTGGCTAAGCAGAAGAGCGCCAAGAAGGATGGTCCTGCCGGTGCAGGTACAAATACAGGAACAGGTACTGGTACCAATCATAGTATCGTCGATACCCAGAATGTCAGCTCCGGCAAGAAAGTAATGGAGCCGGTCTCTAGAGGCAAAGCCCAGAATAAATCGACACAGATTCCCATGGCGGATTTGAAGGCGGCCGGCATTAAATTGCCTAAGGAAGTCGGTCCGATTAGAGAAGCCACGGTGGATGTGGAGAAAAAACTCTCCGACTCCATCACTTCCCACGCCCGCATGCCCGCCATTTCTAAAGCCGGTTCCGGCCTGGAGCCTGTGCTCAAGGAAAAATGGGTCTTCAATTCGGGAGGACCTGTGGGATGGCGGTCTTCTCCTGTGATGGGTCAGGGAGAGCTGGCTGTTTTCCTGGGTAGCGCCGACTTTTGTCTATACAAACTTGCCCTGGGAAGTGGAGCCGAAATCTGGAGCCATGACACCGGGGCTGCCATCATCGCAAGTCCTGTGCAGAAAGATGACACGGTGTTTGTGGTGAACGACGCCGGTTTGATGACCGCCTTAAATGTCGAGACCGGGGAAATCCGCTGGCAAAAGGATCTGGAAGGCGGCGTGGTATCCACCCCTGTGGTGGCAGGAGATAGAATTGTGGCTGCCACCAAACAGGGTCGAATATGTTGTCTGGAGACTAAATCAGGGCAAGGCGTCTGGGCCTATGATAGTGGCGCGCCGGTGGTAAGCAGTCCAAAACATTTCAGCAAAGAGCTTTTCTTCGGGACCCGGGAAAAGTCTGTTATTTGTCTTGATTTCAAGTCCGGACATCAAAAGTGGAAAGCCCATGTCGACGGCGCGGTGGTATCAACTCCCGCTGTTTCGGTCGACAGTCTCTATGTGGGTACTCAGGAAGGCGCTTTCTATGCCCTGGATGCGGAGAGCGGTCAGCCGCTCTGGGAGTACTATGCCGACAAGAGCATTATCTCAAGTCCGATTATTTCCTTTACTTCGGTCATTTTTACCTCCCTGGACAAATGGCTCTATTGCTGCGAAAAGTATGATGGACGCTTGAAGTGGAAGTCAGCCTTGAGGGGAAGGGTACAGGCCGACTTGACCACTGTGGATAAAAATCTGGTGGCAGTGACCCGGGAAGGCTGGATGCAGTCTTTTGAAATGTCTTCCGGTAAGCTGAACTGGCAGAGAAACTTCGATTCCAGATTAGAGTCGACTCCGGTGTTCTTGAGAGACGGAATGCTTGTTGCCACCATCGACGGAAAGCTCACTTACTACTCATTTGAAAATGCAGGTGGTGGCGGCAAAGATCGAGAAGACCTGCCGAAATCCGCCTGAGCTTGTTCTGACAATTTCTCAATCGCGAATATTAGTGAGAAATCCAGAAGCTGACTCGGTCGCTGAGTATAGCAAGAAAAGCCAGTATGCTCACCACACCATTGACGGTGAAGAAAGCGGCGTTCACTCTGGACAGATCATCTTTGCTCACCAGGCTATGCTCATAGAAGAGCATGGCCAGTACTACTACGAATCCAATCCAGAAAAAGAGAGTTAGATGAAGCACCAGACCCAGTGCCATCAGGCTCGCAGAAGTGATCAGATGCAAAACTTTTGAGATGGTGAGGGCATTGCCGATGCCAAATCTGGCCGGCATGCTGAAAAGTTTCTCTTTCTGGTCGAAGGCCACATCCTGGGAAGCATAGATAATGTCGAAACCCGCTACCCAGGTCGATACAGCCAGGGCGAGTAACCAGGGCGCCGACTGTGACAGGCTACCGCCGGCTGCTATCCAGCCGCCAAGAGCAGCCCCACCTAAAGCAATCCCCAGGACGATATGGCATAGGTAGGTGAATCGTTTGGTGTAAGAGTAGAAGCTCAGCCAGATTACTGCTATGGGGGAGAGCTTGAGGCATAAAGAGGGAAGCTGGCTTGCTGCTGCCAGCATCAGCCCGAAAGAGGCGATGGTAAACAGAAGAGCTGTTGACTTCTTGATTCTGCCTGCTGCCAGGGCTCTATCAGCCGTGCGAGGATTTTTTGCGTCTATCCTCATATCAATAAGCCGGTTTAATGTCATCGCCGCCGATCGCGCACCGACAAATGCGAGGATGGTAAATAGAACCGTCAGAAATGTGGGGGGCTGGGACGATGCCAGTACAAGACCGGAGAGGGCAAATGGAAGAGCAAAGACCGTATGCTCAATCTTGATCATCTCGGTCCATTCTCTAATTGTGCTCAACTGCTTGGTTTGACTCATGGTCATG